>CAHJWK010000039.1 GCA_903642275.1 Chitinophagaceae bacterium | reverse complement strand
TTGTAAGGTGGTACATAATCATCAAAGTATTCTTTGTGGGTAACCTGGTTGCCAATTACTTTCCAAAGCTGTGGCCAGTTTAAAGTTTTGCCCAGCCTTAACTGTTCTACTATAATGTTTATCATTGGTCCGTTAATAGTGCCGCTGCCGGTTTGCCTTGATGAAATTATTTGCGCTGTGGGGCAATTATTTAAAACTTTATTTAACGATTGATAGCCGCCGCAACTGCCAAGCAACACAAGCTTTGCTGAGCTGTCAAGCTTATCTAAAGTAGATTGTAAATAAAAACTATGGCCACGGTGAATAACCATCGAGGGATGAATATCATTATCAATTAAATAATCGCCGAGTGCAAGCTGCGCCTCTTCATCTTTTGAAGTTTCATCATCAAGCGGGCGATTGGAATAAATTTTTACAGGCACACCTTTGGTTGATGAAACGGTAACCCATTGACTGTTTGAAGTAATCTTCCAATTGGGATTACTAAAGTTGCTTAAGAACGCATTGAAGATGTTGTTCCCATCTTTATCGCCATAAAAAAATTGTTGTATGATAATCTTGCCGGAAGTATCCCGCATGGATGCATTTGGCATAAAATAAACAGGTGGTATACCAAGCGTTCCGGCAACATCAATATGGTTTGTGCTATCTATTGAAAGAAAAAGCGTATTTAGAATTTTATAGATGCTTTCGCCTTTTTTATTACCTGTTTCAGTTGCTGCGTTTAAATTATACTGCACCTGTTTTAATATAAGGCCATGTATGGCTTTATCATCTATGCTTGCATAAGAATCGGCAACGTCAACCGCATCTTCAAGGCTGTTTGACCTGTCAAGATTATTTATAAACGCCTTCATTAAAATTTCTGCATTGCCTTTATCCATACGCTTTAAAAAATCATCCAGCGTATTGTAATTGGCAGCCATTTTAATCCATTTTTTAAAATGGTCAAACCTCACCAGGATTAATAAACTATCACCGCGCGGCTGTTTCATTTTTGCCCAGATTCTTGGGTAAACACCTTTCACATAACTACTGGTATAAATTTCATCTTCTGTCATTACAGCGATATAATACAACTCTTCTGGCGAAAGTTTTTCAAGACATTTAAAGCGCACATTATCGGGCTCTTCATGCAACCCATTAATAGTGTTTACGTAAATTTCCAGCGCTTTATCTTTCAATTTATCATTTAATGCCTTCATTGAAAGCGCCGTATCATGATGCCTTGCCCTGTCTGCATAATCAATTTCTGTTTTAACCAGCAATGCATAATACTTGGTGCTGTCGCGAAGTGCCGCCGCAACATCATCAAAGCTTATTTTTCCGCTTATTAAATTATCAAGAAAGGGAAAGTATAACCTGCCGGAAGACATTTTAGAAACGCGGCTTATGAGTTGCACCAGGCTATCAGGATTACTTTGTATGCGTTGCGCCAGCCTGTTTGATGCTGCTGCGTACGTATATAATTCATCCGGATCTTTATGTGCCGAAACAACGATCAGGCTATCAGCATAAGAAGCATCAGGATGTGCACTTAATACTTTCATGATCTGTTCAGGATGTTCATTGCAAAGCTTTAATACCAATAAATCTTTTGAAGATTGAATGCCATCATTGCCGCTAAAGCTTACTGAGTTTACAATTACATTGCCTGCATCATAAGACAGACTGTTTATAGCAGGTTCAATGGATTGTTTTTTTTCATCAAGCAATAAACATTGTTTATAGCCTTCAACAATATCAATAATAGCTGGTGATTTAATGTTTTGCAAACGATAGCCAAGTAAAAAGCCTTCAAGGCATTCGTTTAATCCACGCAGGTATTTTATTTTAGTATTGTTTTCTGACAGCTTACTTGCTTCAATATAATTTTGTAATGAATCAACCTGTACGTTAACCGCATCACTAATACGGTTATTCAAATTGTCATTATCAGTAGGCATAAATAACGAATCATAAACGCCATCATATTTATCAATAAGCCTTTGTGTAGTGTCAATTTTCTCATGAAAATATAAACGCACTAATGGAATATCAGGCTTAGCAACAGATTGTGCTTTTACCATCATTACTGCAGGAAATAAAAGCAAGAAGAATAAAAATATTTTCATGTGTTATAAAGAAGTAAAATGATGAAGTACAAATGTATGCACCATTTTTATGCCATTGCCTTAACAATAACATAATATGGTTATGCTCATGCGTTGCATCTGCACTGTTATTTTTGTGTAAACTTTGCGTTTAATGGCAAAAGATAAAACAATACTTATTGCCGACGATGAAAAGGATATACTTGAAATAATTTCTTATAACCTGCTCAAAGAAGGATTTACAGTTTACACGGCAAGCGATGGAAATGATGCACTTGAGAAAGCACGGATGCTGGAACCAGACATGTTGATTTTAGATGTGTTGATGCCTTATAAAAGCGGTGTTGAAGTTTGCCGCATACTGCGCTCTGAAATTAAATTTAAAAATTCGCTTATTCTTCTACTAACTGCATTAAGTGATGAAGGCTCGCATATAAAAGGGCTTGATTCCGGTGCTGATGATTATGTAACAAAACCGGTAAGCTCAAAAGTTTTATTAAGCCGCGTTAATGCATTGTTTCGCCGGGTTAATAAAGAAGAAGACAATGGCGTACTTAATCTTGGAGATATTATAATTGATCCGGCAAAATATACCGTAAGCGTAAATGGTAATATTATTTTACTTGCCCGCAAAGAATTTGAGTTACTGTTATTACTTGCATCAAAACCAGGCCGTGTTTTTTTACGCAATGAAATATTAGAACAGGTTTGGGGCAATGAAGTTATTGTTGGAGACAGAACCATTGACGTACACATCCGCAAAATTCGTCAGAAACTTGGCGTAAATTGTATTACTACCATAAAAGGCGTTGGTTATAAATTTGATTATAACGCTTAGTAACATATTTCATTTAATATACTGTTGTATTTAAAAGCATAAAACCTATCGTGTAATTTTGTTTTGTCGAACATGTTTAATGCAAAAAATATTTCACCAACGCAGCTATCGCTGTTAACAGCTTTTTGTTTAGCTGTTCCTATTTCAATTGCTTTTTATATAATCAGCTTCAGGCTGTCAGATTCAATTATTGCACTTGTACTTATATTCTTTACTGCCTATTTTTTAATAAAATTTGTATTTAATGAATTTATCTATAGAAAAATTAAAATCATTTATAAATACATTTATCAAACAAAGGCAAGCCGAAAAGAAGAAATTTTTTACAAGTACGTTTTACCTGCAAAAAGTATTGAAGAAGTAAATGAAGACGTAGAAAAATGGGCACAGCAGCAACGTTCTGTAATTGAAGATTTAAAAAATAATGAAACGTACCGCCGGGAGTTTTTGCAGAATTTATCGCATGAAATAAAGACACCGATTTTTGCCATACAAGGTTATATTGATACTTTATTGAATGGAGCTTTGGAAAATACTGATGTATCAAAAAAGTTTTTAGAAAGTGCTTCGCGCAATGTAAGCCGTATGGTGCATCTTGTAAGTGACCTTGATGAAATTACACGACTTGAAAGCGGCGAACAGCCTTTATATAAAGAGAATTTTATTATACAGGATTTAATACGCGAAGTGTATGAAACGCTTACACAAAAAGCTAATGAAAGAGGCATTAATCTTAATATAAAAAAAGGTTGCGAACAAGCTGTTGAAGTGTTTGCTGATAAAGAAAAAATTTCACGTGTTTTAATAAACCTTGTTGATAATGCCATTAAGTATGGTAAGCCAAACGGTTATGTTGTAAGCGGTATTTATAAAACAGATGACAAACACGCTTTAATTGAAATAACAGATAATGGAACAGGTATTAATGAAGAGCATTTACCTCGTTTGTTTGAACGTTTTTATCGTACCGATATCGGCCGCAGTCGTAATGTTGGCGGTACAGGTTTAGGCCTTGCAATATGTAAGCATATAATTGAAGCGCATGGCCAGAACATACATGTGCGTAGTAAACCTGATGTTGGAACTACGATTGGATTTACATTAAATACAAAAAAATAACATTTGCAAACTTCATTTAAATCAAATAAAAAGGCCTTTTCTTTTGAAGAGGCCTTTTTATTTGATAATAATTTTATTGCGGAGTTACAGTAAAAGTATTTGTAAGAAAATTTACTGCCACAACATAAGTACCGTCTGTTGATGGGCCTATAAAATTGTTTGACGCATTATATCGAAATGGGCTCGGGCCATTTGTTCCTGAATCATCTGTATCAGGGCCTGCATATTTATTATCCCAGCTTCCGTTAACAGGTAAAAAGAGAAATTGGTTTCCACCTGTTAAAGGTGTTGTTAACTGGAAAGAAGCGTTATCAATTTGTGTAAATTGTTGAGAAGGTGTTGGAACCGGATTATTCCAGCCACCTGGCGTTGCATTTCCGACCATATAAAGATTTGCGGGTAACGGTGTGCCTGTATATGGTATAACTGTGTAGGAATTTGTTTGAAAATTTACAACAATTTTATAAAGCCCTGTAACTAAAGGCGCAGGTGTATTTGTGCCTGGTTCTGCATTATCAGAAAGCAACTTGCCACCTGTTGCAGAAGTACCACCGTATTTGTGATCCCAACTTCCGTTTACTGGCAAAAAGAGATATGATTTACCAGCCGTTAAATTAATTATCCCACCAAAAGAAACAGCATCAATTTTTGTAAGTTGTTGAGATGGTGTTGCAACAGGGTTGCTCCATCCACCCGGCGTTGCATCACCAACAATATAAAGCGCCGGAGGCACCGGAATATATGTTGTAAGGCTAAGTTTAACTGTATCTGAATAAACAAAAAGACTGTTATAAGATGTACCCAAATAACTCACAACTCTAAACTCAACGGTTTTAGTTGTTCCACCAATAACACCAGCATTTATTGCTGCTGTATTTAAATCATTTTCAGTAAACGCATTATTTGTGGCTGTACCTAATTGAAAAGTTTGAGGGCTTTTAAAACTACCACCAACTGTATCCATCTGCAAAGCATAACTAATTGCATTGCTTCCATAAGCAGTCGCATTCCAGTTAAAAGATACTGCATTACCAGTGGCTTTACTTATTTGTAAAACCAATGGTGCAGATGAAGATGGAGTTAACTTAATTGGAATGGCATAAGGCGTTACCATGATGGTAATAACATTTGATAAATATTGTTCATTGTTATTAGCATAGGATGAAGTAACCCGAATATCAATACTAACTGTTTGCCCTTGTGCAAAGCCAAGCGTTGCAAAAACATTATTTAACTGGCTTCCTGTAAAAGAAGTGCTGAGCGAACCATTGACTTCAAATTTATTTTCCTTTATAAAATTTCTTCCTGTTGAATCTATCTCGATTATAAATTTTTGGGTTGAAGAATCAGTAGCATAATGCGGATTCGTCCAGTTAAGCGTTAATACCTTTTGATTAGAATCAGCAGCCATTGCAGTAACAGAAGTAACATTAGCACTTAACGTAACTACAGTTCCTTTTGCATAATTTGGTAATGAATCAAACTTTCTGCATGCTGCAAATACGAATGTTGCACTCACTATTAATAAAAATCCTTTGATAATATTTTTCATTGTATGTTTTATTAAAGCGTTATTGTTTAGTTACTGTGAATTTTCCTTTTTGAAAATCTACATCAATTTTATAGGTGCCATCTGCCGGAGGCGCTAATACATTTGCACCATTAGACACAAAATCACCACCATAAATTTCTGTTGCGTCATCTGCTTTTGCAATACTCCATTGCGCATCCCATGACCCATCTTCTCCAATAAGTTTGTACTCACCATTTGCAACAAGCGGAATAGTAATTACATATTCTGTGTTGCTTACCTGAGTAAATTGTTGAGTTTTTGGGTCAACTGTTATAGGGTTATTCCAACCTCCGGAAGTTGCACTCCCTACAATAAATAATGTGCCCGAAGAAGGTGGAATTACTTTAGGTGGAATTGAATAAGCTGTTAATTTGTATTGAGCAGAATTTGAAGTTAACTGCGCTGAATTATTTACAAGATTTGATATAACACGCATTTCAAGGTTATGTATTTTGCCGGTATCAAGGTTTAATTGATTAAGCATTATATCATTCAAGGCAGATGAAGTGAATGAGTAAGACAAATCTTCACTTACTGATATTTCTTTAAGTGAAGGATTAGTAAAGTTTGAACCTACTGTATCAATCTGTATTAAATAAGTAACATTATAAGAACTAACACCAGTTGTAAAATTATAATTTGGGTTTGTCCAATTAAGCGTTAATATAGTTTTATCTGCATTTGCATAACTAGCCGTATCAGCAGCAGCTACTGCTGATAAAACAGGTGAAGTACCACCCATGTAATATAATTTGGTTTCATCTTTTTTGCATGATGAAAATATGAATATAGAAAGAATTATTAAAGCTGATAATCTAAGTATTGTTTTCATGTTCGCTATTTTAAATTAATAACCTGTGTTTTGTGTAAGGTTGGTGTTTGCTGTAATATTTGCCGTAGGAACAGGAAAAATATTATACTTGGTGTCAGCACCTGTTCCTGAAGCTATACCACCTTTCCATGGCCATAAATAAGTATTTGTTGTCAGGAGGTCATAACGAATTAAATCTGTGCGGCGAAATCCTTCCCAATATAATTCCCTGCCTCTTTCATCTAATATTGCCTGTAAATCAAAGTTTATAGCAGCAATAGCCGAAGCACCTGCTCTGGCGCGAATCTGATTTATATAATTTAAAGCCGTTGTTGTAGTTCCGCCGCTACCGCTACGCAAAGTAGCTTCAGCGTAAATTAAATACATTTCAGGTAAGCGAAAAACGGGAAAATCTATATCAGAGTATGTATTAGTTGGATCTGAAGTTGGTTTGCCATCAGAACGCACATTTATAAATTTCTTTACATGTAAACCGTTGCTAAAATTGCTAACATCTGAAATGGCTATTTGGGTTTCACTTGTGCTATAAACACTCGTTGTAAATAATGCTCTTTTATCTGTAGCGCCGCTTAAATCAGGAAAAAGATTTGCCAAACCCTGGGTTGCACGGTATCCATCCCAGCCGCCTGCTACGCCATAATCGTTATGGTCATCTCCACTAGCACAATGTACAATAAATGTAGTATTTCCATAAGCTTGTGTACGTAATCCATCACAGTTAACAGACCAGATTATTTCGTCTGTGCATTTATTGTTATCAGCCATAAAAAGTTCAGGATAAGAGGCATGTAAACTATAACCTGCCGCTATAACCTTTTTAGCATAAGTAAGCGCATCAGTATATCTTTCAGTGCCTGTATAAACTTTTGCGTTTAAATATAGCCGTGCCAATAACGCCCAGTCAGCACTTTGGTCAACTCAACCGTATTCCGCAGTTTTTGCAGGTGCTAAAGTGGTTTGTATAGCCAGTAGCTCATTTTCAATATAACTAAATAAACTATCGCGGCTTATTTCTTTAGGCAAGGCAGTACCTACCTGATCCTGTTCTGTAATAAATGTTGATTTACCAAAAAGATCAAGCATTACCCAGTAATTATAAGCTCGCAAAAAGCGTACTTCTGAAACCGTTTCTTTAATGTTAGATGCATCTGTACCTGATATACCATTTGCAGCAAGTGAAGCATCTGTTGATTCTCGCAGGTATTCATTCATCAAAGTAATATTATAAATTGGTCTTGCATAGATACCTTTTAAAAACGGATCTGCACTTGTCCATGATAAATTATGAAAGTCATGAATAGTCTGATCGTTCCATGCAACAATTGCTTCATCTGTTGGCAATTCCTCACAGTTAAAAAAACCGCGTATAAATGCCACTTGTGAACCTTCATCAAGACCGCCACCAATATCCGGTTGGCCCGAAGGTCCCTGATTGCCGGTAATAGATAAAGTGCCATATATTTTAGCCAAAACTGACAGATAACCATCTGCTGTTGAATAAACGGTTACAGGTGTAAGTGCATTTACAGGATTCAGATCTAATTTTTTTGAACATGAGCCTGTACAAAAAATTATAACTGCATAAATAAAAGCAGGTATCGATAATTTACTTTTCATATAATTAAAAGTTTAAGTTAAGCCCTATTGAATAGATACGTGGACGTGGATAAATGTTATTATCAATGCCCTGATCATTGGCAATTTCAGGATCTAATCCTTTGTATTTTGTTATGATAAATACATTCTGAACATTAGCAGTTATTACTAAACTTGCAGCATTGTGTAAAACCTTGCCGGCGTTATAGCCAAGATTTATATTATCCAACCTAAAGAAAGATGCATTCTCAATGTAGTAATCAGATAAATATTGATTGTTTGAGAAATTTGTATTCAGATAATTTTGAGAAACATTTTGAATATAATGTAAAGGATTTTGAATACCTCTTAAAACACCTGAATTTGAAAAGAAGTTATTATAAGAATAATTACCAAATGATGCGTGACCTGCCAAACCTAAAGTCCATTGTTTATAACCAACCTGGGTACTAATACCAGATATTACATCAGGTGCAGGTTTCTTATAGTAATAACGATCTGCATCGGTTATTTGTCCGTCTCTGTTTAAATCTGCATATAAGCCTTCAATTGGTTTACCTGTTTTTTGATCATATACCTGTTTATAAACAAGAAAGGTGTAAGGTGCATAATCAACAGCAAATTTTCCAATCGTATTCCCTGTACCACCACTTATTGTACTTACATCAATGCCTGTAAAACTTGGGTCAGGATTTTTAAGAAGATTGGTAATTTTTGATTTGTTATAACTAATATTAAAATTTAAGTTCCAGGTAAAAGTTTTGGTTTGCACTGGCGTTGTATTTAAAGTAAACTCAACACCTTTGTTTGTCATGTTACCTACATTTGTAAGAAGTGTTATATCGAAATTAGCACCCGGCGCAATAGGTACAATACTTAAAAGGTCTTTAGTTTTTTTCTGATAAAAATCTATACTTCCTGAAATTCTATTATTTAAAAATCCATAATCTAAACCGATGTTAGCAGTTGTTGTTGTTTCCCACTTTATATTAGGATCATAAGCTGATGGACGTAAAAAATAATAATAGTTGTTACCGAATTCATATTGGGCGGTAGAGGTACTTTGATAGTACACCGGTAAATAAGAATAATAAGCAATGCCATCCTGCTGGCCCGTTACACCCAAACCGAGCCTTAACTTCAGCTCACTCAATATATTGGTATTTTTAAAAAACTCTTCTTTTAATTTCCATGCCAGTGCGCCTGCAGGAAAGTAGCCTACCCGGTTTGAAGACGAGAACTTAGAGCTGGCATCGCGGCGCAAAGAAGCTGTTAAAAGATATTTGTTTGCTAATGTAAAATTCACTCTGCCTAAATACGATTCTAATCTGTATTCTGGTTTGTCTGTAGCATAAGTTGGAATTGTAGTTGAATCCACAGCGCCACTTTGGTTATAATTTGGAATACTGTAAACATTAGTAAAAAAATCCTGATAGCTATGCAATAACAAAACATCAAATTTAGTACTGGCACTTAATTCTTTATTGTAAAACAAAGAAACATCAGACAATACATTGGATTTACCTTGTTTATAATGCGTAAATATCCCTCCCTTGTAATTGGCTATCGCAGATGTTGAATCAAGATTATGATCTCCTTCTGCCCATGCTCTATCATACCCTTCGTTTACTATCAAATGCAAATCAGGTAAAAAATGAAATTTATAATCTAACTGTACATTACCAATCATCCTGTCAACATTAGAAACATTATAATCTATATCCAGAAGATCTAAAGGATTAGGAGATGCCGCAGCACCATTTGTGCCAATTACATTTCCATTTGCCTGAAGCCATTCAAAGTATCCACCATACTTATTAGTTGCATATGGCGATTGCGTAGGATCAAATGAAACAGCTGCACCAATTGCATCCTGATTTGCAAAATTATTATGTGTATGACTATATTTTACGTTCACATTTACCTGTAAATGATTGTCAAAAAATTTGGGCGACAAGTTTAATGATGTTGAAACACGGCCGAATCTGTCTGTTTTTAAAACACCTTGCTGATCGCTGAAACCGCCAGAAATTCTAAATGGTATTTTATAAAAAGCGCCGCTTGCGCTTAGATTATTATCAGTTCCAAATGCATCCTGATAAATTAAATCCTGCCAGTTGGTATTAGCTTTTCCTAATAAACTGCTCCAGGTTTTATCACCTGTAGAATCAGCATATTTATTTACAATCTGTGTTACCTGGTCTGCATTTAAAACAGGTACATATTTAGTAACATCACTTAGAGAAGCCTGTGTATTAAAATTAAATTTTACTTTTCCAGGCTGACCCTTTTTAGTGGTTACTATTATAACTCCGTTTGATGCTCTTGAACCATATTGAGCAGTGGCTGATGCATCTTTTAAAACACTGATTGACTCAATATCATTCGGATCAATAGTATTAAGAAAATTGGATGAACCAGCGAGCAAATTTGCGCCGGTAGCATTATCAATCGGCACACCATCAATTACTATAAGCGGATCATTGCTTGCATTGAGCGATGCACCCCCGCGTATTCTGATCTTGCTTCCACTTCCGGGAGAACCACCTCCTGCTGTTACCTGTAAGCCTGCCACTTTACCAACAAGTAACTGGTCTGAAGAAACAATATTTCCTTTTTGAAAATCTTTTGCTGTTACTGAAGTTATTGAACCTGTAAGATCGCTTTTACGTTTGGTTCCATAAGCAACCACAACAACTTCATTTAAACTGCCTGCTGTGCCGGCTAAAGCAATACTCAAATTTCCATCTGTAATTTTAACCTGCTGTGACCTGTAACCAATATAAGAAACATTAACTGTTTCTATATTTGCCGGCACTGTAAGAGAAAATTTTCCATTTGTGCCAGATACGGTTGCAGCAGAAGCACCATTGGCCTTAATAGTAACACCTGCAAGAGGTAGTGCATTAGCAGAATCGGTTACAATACCAGTAATTGTTTTTTGCGCCCAGGTAGTAATACTGATTGATGTCAATATTATAAAGCTTATAAACAGCCGTTTGAGATTCATATAACAATTGATTATGTTGTTGAAAATTGTTTGTAAGGTGAAATAAAAATTTGTTTGAATGCAGCATAAAAAAATTGCCTTTGCCTGGTATTAATTTGATTTTATTATAGCTGACAGTGAATAGCTGTAGATTTAGCAAGCAAAAGCAACCTATCATATAACAAAGCAAATTAATTATTAACCGTAAACAAACAGATGTGTAATTAATACACTATTAAAACAAATTTTTTTAAAAAAAAGTTGCATGAACAAAAAAATTTTTAATAATGCAAACGTTTGCACAAATATGAACATTATTTTCGATTCTCCAATTTTTTTGAATAATTAATTTATGTTTGCCTATACAGCTAAAGTTGAAAAACATCAAGGCTGTAATTACAGACAAACGATTGCACTAATGGATAAGCCTGCAACATTATCGAATATAGCAGATAAACTAAAAATTACAACGGCAACTGTTTCAAGAGCATTGAGTGACCACCCGAAAATCAGTGCATCAACCAAACAGTCTGTGCTTAAAGTTGCCAGCCAGCTTAATTATAAAAGAAACCTGGTTGCTTCTTCTCTCCGGTCAGGCAAAACATTTACCATTGGTGTTATAATTCCTTCAGCTGACACAAATTTTTTTGGTTCGGTTGTGCATGGTATTGAAAAATGTGCCAATGAAAAAGGTTATAATGTGCTGCTGTATCAATCAAATGAAACACATGATCATGAAATAAAAGGTATTGAGACTTTTTTAGCAGCACAAGTTGATGGAATCCTGGTTTCGGTTGCAAAGGACACCATTGATTATAATTATTATAAAGCCCTGATTAAAAAGAAAAAAGTGCCGGTTGTTTTTTTTGATCGTGCAAGTGATAATGCAGGCGTTTCTTCTGTTGTGATTGATGATTATAAAGGCGCTTGCATAGCAACAGAACATTTAATTAAAAATGGTTATAAACACATTGCGCATGTTTCAGGCCCGTTACAGGTAAAGGTTTTTTTTGATAGGAAGAGAGGTTATGAAGATGCATTGAAACAGCATAATCATCTTTTAAATAAAGATTTTATTTATGAAGGAAATGTTTCTATTGAATCAGGCAAAAAAGCGATGCAACAATTTCTTTCACTCAAACAAAAACCTGATGCTGTTTTTGCAGCAGAAGATTTTACAGCACTTGGTATAATGAAAGAATTAAAATTACGCAACATAAAAATCCCTGAAGAGTTTGGCGTATTTGGTTTTGCTAATGAATTATTTAGTGAGCATATTACCCCGGCTTTATCAACTATAGACCAGCAAACCATTACAATGGGTAAAGAATCATTTGAATTATTACTTCAAATAATGGAAAATAAAAATGGAACATCAATAGAAAAGAAAATTGTTCTAAATCCTGTTCCAATTTTCAGGCAATCGTCACAAAGAAAGCAATAATCACTTTTAATTTTTGTACTTGCTATGAAAAAACACATATTAATCTTTTCTCTTTTAGCAGTATTTATTACGAGTTGCAGCAAAAGCAATTCTGCTCCTCCAAATAATGGTGGCGATACAACAACCACTAATCCACCTGATACTACAACAGCACCAGATACTGCTGTTATAAGTAACTCAACGTTTGTTAAAGGCGCAGATATAAGCTGGCTTACACAAATAGAAGCGTTAGGTTATATATTTTATAATCGCGCCAACGTGCAGGAAGATTGTTACCAGGTTATGAAAGATGAAGGCATTAATGCAATTCGTTTGCGTGCATGGGTAAACCCCACTGATGGTTGGTGCAACACGGCTGATGTTGTTGCAAAAGCAAAACGCGCAAAAGCAACCGGCCTGCGCATTATGATTGATTTTCATTATAGCGATTATTGGGCTGACCCAGGCAAGCAAAATAAACCGGCGGCATGGTCAGCGTTAAGTTTTAATGATTTGAAGGACACATTAGCATCATATACAAAACATGTGTTGGATACATTAAAAAGCAATGGCATTGTTCCTGAATGGGTGCAGGTTGGTAATGAAGTAAGCGATGGCATGTTGTGGGAAGATGGGCGTGCTTCTAAAAATATGGCAAACTTTGCAGCACTTGTTACTGCTGGTTATGATGCTGTAAAATCTGTTGATGATACAGCAAAAGTTATCGTGCATGTTTCAAATGGATTCGATAATAATTTGTTCCGCTACATTTTCGATGGATTAAAAAGCAACAATGCAAAATGGGATATTATCGGCATGTCATTATACCCTTCATCAACAAACTGGTCAGACCTTGATGCCCAATGTTTAAGCAATATGAATGATATGATTACCCGTTACAACAAACCTGTTATGATTTGCGAGGTTGGTATGAGCTGGACTGATTCTGCCGCCTGCAAATCTTTTTTATCGGACATCATTACAAAAACAAAATCTGTTATCAGCAATAACGGGCTTGGCGTTTTTTATTGGGAACCCGAAAGCTATAATAACTGGCAAGGTTATTCACTTGGCGCATTTGATAACAACGGCAAACCAACAGAAGCGCTGGATGCGTTTAAAAATTAATGTGTGTTTATTATTTTAATTTTACGAAAAAGATTCAATGGAAACACTGTTAATAGGTTTGAAAAATAAAAAAGCAATCAGGTTATTAAAAGAACTTAAAGAGCTTAATTTAATTGAATTACTTGATAGGAAAAATAATCATAAAACAAATCTGTCTGCATTAAAAGATTCTATTGTTTCCAAAATGGATGAAGCAGAAATCAACAATCAATTCGCAGTGAATGGCAAAGGGATATTTAATTGATACAAGTGCTGTAATTAAATATCTTAATAAAACTTTTTCAGAAAAGCCATTGCTTATATTGATGATGTGGTTGATTTAGAAAGTAATATTTCTTTTATTTCTGAAATAGAATTGCATGTATAGAACCCCTCAAATCCTGCCGATATAATAAAAATTGCTGATGTAATTATTGCTGCAACAGCTATCGCGAATGACCTGATATTGCTTGCAGATAACGATAAAGATTTTTAAAAGTTGATGAACTGCATTACATAAATCCTAAAAAACTATAACAGGTAAAACAATTACACATGCAAGCCAGTAAATTTTATTTTTTATTGATGTTGATTTTAGTATCAGCAAACATTTTCTCCCAGCAACTCCCGGCAAGAAAAACAAGTTTTGATAATGACTGGAAGTTTGCCTTCGGCGATGCAAACAACCCTGCGAAAAATTTTAATTATAGTATATCAACCATCTTTTCAAAATCTGGTAATGCGCCCTACACGGCCATTAATCCAAAATTTCAGGATACAGCCTGGCGCAAACTAAATCTGCCGCATGATTGGGTGGTTGAACTGCCGTTTGCAAACGTGAAAAATGATGATGTGGAAAGCCATGGCTATAAACCTGTTGGTGGCTTGTTTCCTGAAACAAGTATTGGCTGGTACCGCAAACATTTTTTAATTGATGCAGGCGATTCAGGCCATCGCTTTCAAATTCAGTTTGATGGTATTTTTCGTGATGCAACAATATGGCTCAACGGTTTTTATGTAGGCAATAACAAAAGCGGTTACGTTGGTTGCGCTTATGATATTACAGACTTTATAAACTATCATGGTGATAATGTTTTTACGGTTCGTGTTGATGCTTCACAATATGAAGGCTGGTTTTATGAAGGCGCCGGCATCTATCGGCATGTTTGGCTGAATGAATATAACAACACGCACATTGCAACAGATGGTGTTTTTGTTTATACTGATGTGAAGAATAACAATGCAACAGTCAGCATTCAATCAACCATGCAAAACCAAAACTTTAATGCGTCTGATTGTGCTGTTTCATCCTACATTACAGACCGTGATGGAAATATTATTGGCACGTCAACCGCACAAACAATATTAATTTTAAGTAATGATACAAAAACCATCACGCAAAAAATAACTGTTACCATTCCAAAATTGTGGAGTGTTGATGAGCCTTATTTATACCGAGCTGTTGTAGTTATAAAAAATAATAACAATACTATTGACAGTATAAAAACACGCTTCGGAATCCGTACTATAAACATTACAGACAGCGGCTTATTTGTAAATGGAAAGTTTGTAAAAATTTATGGCACCTGTAATCACCAGGATGCAGCCGGTGTTGGTTCTGCATTGCCCGATTACCTTCAATATTATCGCATTCGCACATTAAAACAAACAGGTATTAATGCATATCGTACAAGCCACAATGCAGCAACGCCGGAGTTGTTAGATGCCTGTGATAGTTTAGGTATGTTGGTATTGGAGGAGCAGCGTTTGCTTAACAGCAGCGATGAATATATGAACCAGTTTGAACGTATCATTAAACGAGATCGCAGCCATGCATCTATTTTTATATGGTCAATTGGTAATGAAGAATTTGCTATTCAAACAACAAGTTACGGCAAGCGCATTGCACAAACATTACTTGCAAAACAAAAAGAGTTAGATTCAACAAGAACATCAACGTATTCAGCTGATGTACCAAATGTTTTTCAAGGTGTGAATGAAGTAATTCCTGTACGTGGATTTAACTACCGTGAAAAATTTGTTGCAGATTATCATCGCGACCATCCAATGCAACCAATCATCGGCACCGAAATGGGAAGCACCGTTACAACACGTGGTATTTACATTAAAGATTCGGCGCATGCTTATGTTCCTGATGAAGACACAACTCATCCGTGGTGGAGCAGCACTGCGGAAACATGGTGGAAACTATGTGTTCCAAATAAATACTGGCTCGGTGGTTTTATATGGACAGGTTTCGATTACCGCGGTGAACCAACGCCATATAACTGGCCAAATATTAATTCGCATTTTGGTATATTAGATGTTTGCGGATTTCCAAAAAATATTTCTTATTATTATAAAAGCTGGTGGAGCAATGAAGATGTGTTGCATATTTCGCCGTACTGGAATTGGGCAGGAAAAGAAGGCCAGCCAATTGATATTTGGATAAACAGCAATGCTGATAATATTGAACTTTTTTTAAATGGAAAAAGTCTGGGTAAAAAAAATATGCCGCACAACAGTCATTTAAACTGGAGTGTAAATTATGAACCTGGTACTTTGCAGGCAATTGGTTATCGCAATGGCAGAAAATTAATTGCTGAAGTTGAAACAAGTGATGCACCAAATACAATTGTTGTCACCCCATACAAAACAACCATGCTGGCTGATGGAAAAGATGTATCAGTTATAAACATAAGTATAATTGATAAGAATGGTGTTGAAGTGCCTGATGCAAATAATCTTATTCATTTTTCAGTACAGGGTGATGCAAAAATTATTGGTGTTGGAAACGGTGACCCAAGCAGTCATGAGCAGGATAAATTTAATGATACAGTTGCGCAACGCCACTTATTTAATGGTAAATGCCAGGTGCTTGTTCAATCAGGCACAACTCCTTCATTAATAAAATTTGAAGCGAAGGGAGATGATGTGCAATGGAGCGGTAGTACTGATATTTCAGCTATTCAACCCGGCACACCGCATTCTGTATCAGAAAGCAATAACACTTTTCCAATCACAAAATTCAACACAACAACAGTTGACAAAATGTTAGGTGCTGATATTTCTTTCCTGCCTGAACTGGAAGCAAAAGGAATGAAGTTTTCGGACAATGGTGTTGAAAAAGATGCATTACAAATTTTAAAAGAACATGGCTTCAATTACATACGTTTAAGAATTTTTGTTGACCCGCAAAATGATAGCGGCTATTCACCACAAAAAGGTTTTTGCGATTTAAATCATACAAAGGAAATGGCTAAAAGAGTTAAAGCAGCCGGCATGAAATTTTTACTGGATTTTCATTATAGTGATTATTGGGCTGATCCCGGAAAACAATTTAAACCAAAAGCATGGCAGGGTGAAAACTTCATGCAGTTAAAACAGTCTGTTTATGATTATACAAAGATGGTGATGCAGCAATTAAAAGATCAGAATACAACACCGGACATGGTGCAGGTGGGTAATGAAATTAATCATGGGATGATATGGCCTGATGGTTATATTAATAACCTTGATAGTTTATCGCAACTGATTTATGCAGGTATAAATGCAGTAAAATCTGTTTCAGCTTCAACATCAATCATGTTGCATCTTGCTTTAGGTGGGCAAAATGATGAAGCTCATTTCTGGTTAGATAATATGATTGAACGTGGTGTTCCTTTTGATGTGATTGGCTTTTCTTATTATCCAAGATGGCATGGAACATTGGATGATTTACAATATAACCTGAATGAAATATCAAAGCATTACAATAAAGATGTTATTGTGGTTGAATATTCACATAAAAAACAGGAAGTAAATCAAATTGCATTTGCTGTTGCCAATGGAAAAGGCAAAGGCACCTGCATCTGGGAACCACTAAGTACATGGGAACAGTTTTTTGATAAAGATAGCAAGGCGAATAAATATTTGTATCTGTATGATGAGATAAGCAAAGAATATTTATCAAAGCAGTAATTATGTTTTCGCGGCTTGCTTTTGCGTATAATAATTTGAAGCAATTAAACTTATCGGTAATCCGATACAAAATATAAGCGGTAAAATTTGTCTTAAAAAAGCAGGCAATGGAAAATGATAATGGTTACCGGTTGCGACCGGAACAACTATTAAATTCATAACGCACCAAACAAGAATACCATAAAATAAGCCGCTTATAATTTTATTTTTTTGCAAAAGCGGAATGCGGGGATACAATAAAAAATAAAAAACTACAAAGCAAAATGTAATAAAATAATGCAGCATCAAACCAATAACCGCCATCAAAGTTTCATTACAAATAATCGTTTTGCCTAATAAAGCTGCTGCAATTCCATTCAATATTTGCATGGTTGTTACACGATGCATGACAAGATCATAAATAACTATTGCAGAAAGCATATCTAATGTTCCTGCAATAATTAAAGCAAGAAAAATTGCTTTTGTAAGTAATGATTTATCAGTATAAGACTGCATTTAAATAAGTGTGATTAAAACTCGATGCCTGTCCATCTTCTTTTGTTATGCTCATATTTATTGAAATCAAATCGGTATAATCTTCCGGGGCGATGCGGCACATCATCTTCATATTCTCCTGTATCAATTAAAAAATCCATAGAAAAAAATTTCTTACGAAAATTTCTGCGGTCAAGCTTTATATCAAGAATTACTTCATACAAGTTCTGTAATTCCCGCAAAGAAAATTTTTCAGGTAGAAGGTTTAAACCAAGTGGATGTTCCAGCATTCGCTTCCGCAGCCAGGCATAACAAACATCCAGAATTTCTTTATGATCGAATGCCATACCACAGAGATTTTTTATGCTATGCCAGTGCAATTCATTATCCGTAATTTCTAAATCATGATGTTCAATATTCAGTAATGAACAATACGCAACAGTAAGCACTCTGCCGCCTGGGTGGCGGTTTGGTTTGCTGAATGTTTTTACCTGTTCAAGAAAAACATCATCCATACCTGTTCTTTCATGTAATACACGGTATGCCGCGCCGTCTAGTTCTTCATCATCGTGTGCAAAATCACCAAGCAAACTCCATTTGCCCCTGTACATCTCAATGTCGCTGCGTATCAGCAAAACTTTCAGCTCGTTATTATCAAAACCAAAAATTACACAGTCAACAGTAATAGGCACATGCGGGTAAGATTCAACAAGTGCATGAACATCTTGAATTAAGTTCCGGTTATCGTCAGTTAATGAGGCAATAATCTCTTCTGTAATCATGGCAAGAAATTTTATAAACGGATTGTAAAAATAATATATCATGTTTTATCTTCAAAACATCATTATAAATTCATATTAATTTGCCATAAAGATTATATATGTATTCAGTGCAGCAAACCAAACATCTTGAAAAAGTTTCAAGAGATTTTTTAAAAAAAGATG
The DNA here is from genome assembly GCA_903642275.1 of Chitinophagaceae bacterium. Taxonomy (GTDB): domain Bacteria; phylum Bacteroidota; class Bacteroidia; order Chitinophagales; family Chitinophagaceae; genus Parafilimonas. The sequence continues at coordinate 14,269 of CAHJWK010000039.1, read as the reverse complement.
CTAACGTAAAGGATATAGATGAATTAAGAAACACACTGCGCTTTCATGAATACAGGTATTATGTTGCAAGCGATCCGCTGATTTCAGATACTGAGTATGATCAGCTATACAAACAGCTTGAAAAATTAGAGAAGGAGCACCCGGAACTTGTTACTAAAAATTCACCTACACAACGTGTTGGCAGCACAATAAATTCGTCATTTCCAACTGTGCAGCATTTAGTACCAATGCTAAGCCTGGACAATAGTTATAATGAAGAAGACCTGATAGATTTTGACAGGAAAGCAAGAGAAAATACAGGATTAGAAATTATAGAATATTGTGTTGAACCAAAATTTGATGGCGCAAGCATTTCATTGATTTATGAAGATGATGAGCTGAGCCGTGGTGTAACCCGTGGCAATGGCGTGGAAGGCGAAGAAATAACAACGAACATTAAACAAGTTCGCTCAATTCCATTATCTGCAAAATTTTCTGATTATAATATTCACCTGGCTGAAATACGTGGCGAAGTTTTGATGAGCAAGAAATCATTTAAAAAATATAATGAATTGATGGAACAAGAAGGATTGCCGCCGTTAGCAAATCCCCGTAACGCAGCAAGTGGAAGCCTGCGCATAAAAGATCCGAAGCTCGTTGCAAAAAGAAGCCTTGAAGCATTTTTATATCACGTTAGTTATTACACAACATTGGAAGGAAAGAAAGTATCTGACGAAAAAAATCATTCAAAAGAAAATATTTCTAAAAAAGAAGCGCCGTTTACTTCACACAGTGAATCGCTTAAAATTTTGTGGGACCTGGGTTTCCGTTCGCCTGAAAAAGAAAAGAAAGTTGTAAAAGGTATTGATAAAGTTATTGATTACTGCAAAGCGTATGAAGTAAAACGTGATGAGTTACCTTATGAAATTGATGGCATGGTGATAAAAGTAAATGATTTGGTTTTGCAGGATAAGTTAGGCATGACATCTCATCATCCGCGCTGGGCCATTGCGTTTAAGTTTAAAGCAAGACAAGGCACTACAGTATTGTCTGGCGTTGAATTTAATGTTGGCAGAACAGGCGCTGTTACACCGGTTGCAAAGCTTGAGCCCGTTCATATTGGTGGCGTAACGGTGACCAGCATTTCAATACATAATGAAGAATACATCAAGGAAAAAGATTTGCGTATCGGTGATACTGTTTTGGTGGAACGTGCCGGTGATGTAATTCCGCAGATTGTTAAATCACTGACTGATGTTAGAACAGGTAATGAAAAAATTATTCATTATCCAAAGAATTGCCCGGTATGTAAAAGCGAATTATTTAAAGAAGAAGGCGAAGCGGTCTGGCGTTGTATTAATATTGAATGTGAAGCACAGGTGGTTGAGAAGATTATTCATTTTGTAAGTAAAGATGCAATGGATATAAAACATTTTGGCGGTGCTAATGTGGTTAAGTTTTATGACCTTAAATTGCTGAAAGATATTCCGTCTATATACAGTTTAGGTTTTGAAAAGATAAGTGAACTGGAAGGCTTTGGTAAGAAGTCAATTGATAATTTACAATCTGCAATTGAAGATAGCAAGCAGCAGCCATTGCATCGTTTGATATATGCGTTGGGTATTCGTTTCGTTGGTGAAACAACCGCAAAAACTTTAGCCAATGCAGTAAAAGAAATTTTTGATTTTGAAACTATGAGCATTGAAGATTTGCAGAATCTTGAAGACATTGGTATTAAAGTAGCAACAAGTATTTATGGTTTTTTTAAAAATGATGACAATCTTAAAATATTGCATCGTTTACAAGCGCTTGGTTTAAACATGAAGAATACAAAAAAGCAAACTTCAACAACCAATACTTTGCATGAACAAACATTTTTATTTACAGGTACTATGAATAAAATTAAGCGCAACGATGCCGAAGAGCTTGTTGAAAAGCATGGTGGCAAAATTGTAAGCGGCGTTAGCAGTAAACTGAATTATCTTGTTGTAGGCGAAGATGCGGGCGGCAAATTAGAAAAGGCAAAAAAAATAAATACAATTAAGATTATTAGTGAGGAGGAATTTTTAGAGTTGATGTAATTATTATCAATTGCTGTTAAACAGGCTTATTGCTTCATCAGGTGTCATAACAGGCAGTGAACTTCTTTTAAAATCTTTTGTATTACGGGTTACAATAAAGTTAACTTTATTTATAGTTAATGCACAATTATATTGAATAGCATCTTCAAAATCATTAAAATCTGTTTTTAATGATTTTTTGATTATGCTTTTAGTCACATCTGCAATCTCCGTCATTTCACATATTTTATTTAATAGCTTTATAGTTTCTTTATGTGATAAAGATTGATTGATTATGTAATAAATATTATTATAAGAAACTGCGGATATGTAAATTTTTATTTTCCCTTCAAATGAAAAATTAAAAAGTTTTGCTGCACTTAATGAAAATGGTTTTCTGTCAGCCAGGAAATCAATAACCACATTTGTATCTAAAAAAATATTTTTCATTTATTCTTTTTAGATATAGCGTTACTTATTTCAACTTTATAGTCAAAATCTTTTGGCAGGTTAATAGTTCCCATAAGCTTTAAAACTTTTGGAGAAATAGTATGCTCATTATTTTCTTTTGTAGTAATTGACTTTAAGTAATTTTCAACAATTTGAGATAAACTTTTGCCATTTTTTTGAGCATATTTTTTGGCTGAACCTATTACCTTGTCTTCAATCGTTAAGGTTAACTTAGTTGTCATGCACGTGTATTTAAGAAATTAAAGATACGTGTATTTATCAAGAATATCTTTGGCACTTAAATAACTGCGCACATAATCATTCACTCCATCTTCAAGCGATGTAAAATCTTTTGTATAACCAGCGTGCTTTAATTTAAGCATTGCAGCTTCTGTATAGTATTGATACTTATCTTTTATGTCTGCAGGTATATCAATATATTTAATACTGCTTGGTTTATCTAATGCTGCAAATGTTGCGTTCACCAAATCATTAAATGTTCTTGCTTTACCTGTTCCTAAATTATAAATGCCTGAATTAAGCTGGGTGTTAATTATTGACGGCTGAATAGTAATTGTCGGCTGGGTCATCATCCAATAAATAACCTTCACTATATCTTTTATGTAAATAAAATCACGCAATTGCTCTCCATCTTTGTAATCTTCTTTATGGCTTTTAAACAACTTAACAAAACCATCTTTTTGTATCTGGTTAAATGAATGAAATATCACGCTTGCCATTCTGCCTTTATGATATTCATTTGGCCCATATACATTAAAAAATTTAAGGCCAACCCAGAATGGTGGTGCATTTAATTGCCTGATTGCCCATTGATCAAATTCATTTTTACTTATACCGTAAGGGTTCAACGGTTTTAAATCAGCCATTAAAGTATTATCATCATCATAACCTAATTCACCTGCGCCATATGTGGCTGCAGAAGAAGCGTAAATCAGCGGAATATTATTAGCCGTGCAATAATTCCATACATCCTGAGAGTAATCAAAATTCAACTCACGGTGAATATTATAATCAAACTCAGTTGTGTCTGTTCTTGCGCCAAGATGAATTACAAAATAAATCTTAATCCGTTTATGTTCATCGAGCCACTCAAGCAGCAATTCGCGGTCAATTGCGTATAAATATTTTTTCTGCTTCCAGTTTTTTTCTTTTTCTGAATGAATAAACTTATCAACCATGATAAGATTTTCAAATCCATTTTCATTTAAAAAGCCGACCATGCAACTGCCGATAAAACCCGCAGTGCCTGTAATAAGAATATGCGCATCTTTTTCTAACATTAAACTAATTTAATTACTGGTTAATATTTTTTCTATTGATGTATCATATAAATTTTTCCATTCGTTAATATCATTCCATTTATCATTGTTGATGGCGATATTTCCACATGTAACATTGCCTAAAAATGTTACATCAATACCTGCAGAAACTGCTTTAGTTTTTAAGGATTGAAGCTTATTATTAGTACAACTTATTAATATCCTGCTTTGAGCTTCGCCAAACCAAAAAGCATCGTTTCTTATACTAATTTTTACTTCTATTTCAAATCCAAGATTATTATAAAATGCACTTTCAAACAGTGCAACAATTAAACCACCTTCACTTAAATCATGTGCACTTGTAATTAGCTTTTCTTTAATGATGGAAGTAATAAATTTCTGGACAGCATATTCTTCTTCCAAGTCAAAAGCAGGCGCAGATGAAAATTCTACGTTCTTTATTTTACGCAGGTATTCACTTGAACCAATATCATTTTTTTGTGTACCTATAAGCACGATAACATCACCTGCATTTTTAAAGTCAAGCGTCATACGATTATTAAAATCATCCAGTACGCCAACCATTCCAATTGTTGGTGTTGGATAAACAGGGCCATCGGGATTCTGATTATAAAAACTAACATTACCACCAGTAACAGGGGTATTAAATTTTTTGCAGGCCTCACCCATGCCTTCAACTGCTTTTACAAACTGGTAATACACTTCCGGATCATAAGGATTGCCAAAATTTAAACAGTTGGTCACACCCATTGGTTCAGCGCCACTGCAAACAATGTTGCGTGCCGCTTCAGCCACTGCAATCATAGCACCTTTGCGGGGATCTGCATACGTATAAATGCTGTTACAATCAGTTGTTATTGCGATTGATTTGCCTGTGCCTTTTGCTAAAACAATGGCAGCATCACTTGGCGCATTAGTGCTTGTGTTAGCTGCACCAACGGTGTTATCATACTGAGTATATATCCATCTTTTGGATGCAATGTTTGGCAACGCAAGAATTTGCTTTGCTATTTGTTGCACATCTTTTTCGTTAATGTCATCAATCGTGTTTATATCAAAGCTTTCAATCTTTTTTAAATAAGATGGCGCTTTGTATTCACGGGCGTATTGAGGGGCACCACCGCCAAGCACTAAATCATAAGCTGGAATTTCTGCTTCAAGATTTCCATATAAATAAAATTTTAATAATCCGTCATCTGTTACTTCACCAATTTCATTACAAGGCAAATCCCATTTTTCAAACACATCTATAACCTTTTGTTCCTTTCCTTTTTCTGCAACGAGCAACATACGTTCCTGGCTTTCGCTTAATAATAATTCCCATACCTGCATATTTTGTTGTCGTGTTGGAACCTTATCCAAATCAATCCGCATTCCTGAATTGCCTTTGGCGCTCATTTCTGATGTTGAGCAAATAATGCCTGCTGCACCCATATCCTGCATGCCAACCACAGCGCCGGTTTCAATAACTTCAAGGCAGGCTTCCAGTAATTTTTTCTCCTGGAACGGGTCACCTACCTGCACAGCCGGTAAATCTTCCGCACTTTCTGCCGTTATATTTGCTGATGCGAATGATGCACCCCCAATGCCGTCTTTGCCAGTGGCACTTCCCACAAAAAACACAGGATTGCCAACACCTTTTGCAGTGGCGCTAATTGTTTTATCAACTCTAACTATACCAACACTCATGGCATTCACCAACGGATTGGTTGAATAGCAATCTTCAAAATAAGTTTCACCCGCAACGGTTGGTACGCCAAAACAATTTCCGTAATGACCTATACCATGAACAATGCCTGCCACTAAGCGTTGTGTTTTTTTTTCACTGATATTACCAAAGCGAAGACTATTTAAAGATGCAATTGGTCTTGCACCCATTGTAAAAATATCGCGCTGAATGCCGCCAACCCCGGTCGCTGCACCCTGGAAAGGTTCAATAGCAGACGGATGGTTATGACTTTCTATTTTAAATACAACTCCCCATCCATTACCAAGATCCATTAAGCCTGCGTTTTCTTCGCCGGCTTCAACTAACATTCTGCCGCCACTTCTTGGTAAGGTTTTAAGCCATTTAATGGAGTTTTTGTAACTACAATGTTCACTCCACATGGCACCAAAAGCACAGAGTTCAGTAAAGTTGGGTGTACGTTTCAATTTCTGTTTTATCAGTTCAAATTCATCTGTGGTAAGCCTTAATTCTTCTGCGGTTTTTATAGTTATTTTCATTATTGATTCTATAATACAGCAAAAATATGATTTGATAAAGGATTTCTAACCCTGCATATAAGTTGCAATCAATAATGGCATGAATTTTTGTCCTATTGTTTTAAAAGTATAATGAAAAGAAATTTTATTAAAGCGACTTTAAAACCTGTGGCTGCAATGGTTCTATTATCTGTTATGATTTCATCTTGTTCAGTTGAATACAGACAAAGACATAGAAGACCACCGCCACCTCCTGTACAAGAAAAGGTAATTATAAAGCCTTAATAAATAAGGTATTTTAACAGCTCTTGCAAAAGAGCTTTTTTTATTTTATTTATTAAACCATCATTTTAGCTTTTGAGATAACTAAATCCAATAATTTAAATCTGCTTATCTATTAATTCTTTTTTTTAAGAACAAATAATTTGAAATTGCAATAATATTTTATATCTCTAAGTTTAAACTTATGATATTAAACCAAAATTTAAACGTGCCTAACGTTAAGCTATGTATGGATGTTTTAAAATTGCGGGCAACCTGTATGAGATGCTTTACGTATTTTATTCACAAATATTAACCTTTGAATATTGGATGCTATTTACATACTAATCAGAGGTTGTATTGATAATAACAATAAAAGTCAGCGTGATTTTTATAATCATTATTATGGATTTGCTTTAAAAACAGTTTTCAGATATATTTTTCAATATGATAAAGCGACTGATATAGTTAATGACAGTTTTGTAAAAATTTTTAATAATCTTGCCAAGTTTAATTTAAATAAGGAGAGTGCAGATACAGAGAAAATATTGATGGGATGGATGAAGCGCATTTTAATCAATACTGCAATTGATGAGCTAAGAAGAAATCAAACTGCACCAAATATTTGCGAATTGCCTGAGTATATTTGGGAAGAAAGTGACAGGTTAAACGGAGCTGATCAAAAGATTTTATATAAAGAACTAATTTGTGAAGTAAAGCGATTGCCACCATCTTACAGAACAGTATTTAGCTTGTTTGTAATAGACGGTTTTTCTCACAATGAAATTGCAGGATTGCTTGGTATTTCTGAAGGTACTTCAAAATCCGCGCTGGCAAAAGCAAAAGCACAATTAAAGAAATTTTTAAGTAACAGATTTTCAGAAAAAAATTATGGAGCAACAGTCAGGCAATAATTTCGATACGTTGTTTCAAAGGGCTGCAGAGGATTATCCCCTGAAAACGGATAACTGCAATTGGGAGATTGTAGCCACTAAATTACATAGTGTTGGGATAATCGCTTTACCTGCCAGCAAAAACAGGAGGTGGCAATATGTTGCTATAATCCTGCTGCTATTATTAGCAAGCAGCTATATATATTTTACCAACAGACCTACGATTTCTACTGAACAGTCTGCGGGTAATCAATCTAAAATAGCATCAAAAAAGTATCTTGAACTTGCAGGTAATAACAGCCAGAATAAAAAAGTAATTACTGATAAAAATTTTCAGAATCAACCTAAAAATAGTAAATCCAAAAATAATTTTGTTTCATCTTTAAGCAACAATTTAGTATCTAACAATAACTCAATTTCAAATACACAGGTTTATAAGCTAAAAGAATTAGCTATTAATAATAAAAATGAAATTGGCAAATCAACTGATGTAAATGATAATATGGTTTCTGAACAGCAAAACATAATCGTTGATAATTCACCTTTGCGGGCTTTTGTAAACAATAGTAATACAGAAATAAAAACCGTTAATGAGGAAGATAATAAAAACACTGCCCAGCTTCATAGTGAAAGTGCTAAAACCGAAGAAAATAAAAATATTAAACCTGATGAATCTAAAAGTATAGAAAGCCAGCACATAAAACTTGCGCCGCAACCCAAACTTTTATATGGTGAGTTATTTGTTGCGCCGGATTTCTCAACGGTAAAACTACAAAATGTAAATGCACCGGGATATAACGCAGGCATTGCAATTGGTTACAAACTTAGCAAGCGGTTTAGTGCAGAACTTGGTCTTGAACGTTTGCATACAGATTTTTACAGCAATGCAAAATATCTTGATAAATCTCATTTAAAGCTCAAACCAAATACTACTGTGCAATTTGTAAATGGCAAGAGTAAATTAACGGAAGTGCCATTTGATTTAAAATATAATCTCTCAAAAAAGAACGATCATTTTTTTGTAACCATGGGCACTACTCTTGCACGTATAACGCATACAGAAAAATACAACTATCGTGTGATTAAAGATGGAACACAACATGAAGCTTCAAAACATTTTGGAGCATTAACCGGAACTGAATTTTTCTCTGATGTAAACTTAAGCGCCGGGTATCAAACCAAATTGTCGGGCAGCTTTAGTTTAAAAGCTGAACCTTATTACCAGATACCTTTAAAGGGCTTAGGTGTTGGTAATTTACCTGTAACTAATTTTGGTGTAAGTATTGGTATTATAAAAGATTTAAAATAAATTTATAAAGTCTGTTGTTTTAATGTGTTAATATTCCCTTTACGCCCGGCCTAAAAAAAACAAATCTTTGGGGGTTCTTAGAGTGGTAAACTCAAGAGGTTGATCTGAAAAGACCAACCTCTTTTTATATTACAACAAATCGTAAACGGCCTTTCAAACTATAAAACAATATTTTTGTTATAAACAACTTTATGAAAAAACATTTTTATCTGCCAATACTTTTATTCTTACAAACAACGGTAATAATAGCGCAGCAGGTTAAGCCTGATGCAAACAACGCTGGTTTAAAATTGCCGGCAGGTTTTGGTGCTTTAAAAGTTGCTGATAATTTAGGTTCTGCAAGACATATAGCAATAACGCCGCAGGGTGATATTTTTGTAAAGCTCGGAGATTTGAAAGATGGTAAAGGAATTTACTGGTTACATGACAGTAATAAAGATGGCAAAGCAGATAAAATGCTCGGTTTTGGAGATTACGGTGGAACCGGAATGTATTTAAAAGGCAATTATCTCTATGCTTCATCAAATACAGAAGTTGTCAGATATAAATTAGCAAATGATTATTCAGTTGATACTACAGGCGAAAAAATAATTACAGGTTTACTTGATCGTGGTGAACATGAATCCAAATCAATTGTGCTGGATAAAGATGATAACATCTACGTGAATGTTGGAGCATACTCAAACTCTTGCCAAGAACAAGACAGGCAGGAAGGTTCCATGGGTAAAAAGCCATGCCCGATACTTGATTCTGCAGGAGGTATCTGGCAGTTTAAAGCTGATAAAGAAAATCAAACTTACGGCGATGCAATTCATTATGCAACAGGTTTGCGCAACGTTGTTGGTCTTGACTGGAATACTCAAACAAACACCTTATTTGTAATGCAGCATGGCCGCGACCAGTTAGCTGACAACTTTCCTACATATTTCAATGTAAAACAAAGTGCTGAACTGCCTGCTGAATGTATGTATGAACTACATAAAGGTAGTAACTGTGGCTGGCCGTATATTTACTATGATGAATTTCAGCATAAAAAAATGTTAGCACCCGAGTATGGCGGTGATGGTAAAAAAACAGGTGGCGAAGATGCACAGAATCCTATAGTTGCATTTCCTGGGCACATGGCGCCAGATGGATTATTATTTTATACGGGTAATATGTTTCCTGAGAAATATAAGAACGGTGCCTTCATAGCTTTTCATGGCTCATGGAACCGGGCACCTGAACCGCAAAAGGGATACTTTGTTGCTTTTGTGCCTTTTAAAGATGGTAAGCCAAGTGGCGATTGGGAAATTTTTGCAGACGGGTTTTCAGGTAAAACAACAGTTACTTCACCATCGCAGGCTGTACATCGTCCATGCGGTTTAGCACAGGGGCCTGATGGTTCTTTGTATGTAAGTGATGATGCAAAAGGAACAATATACCGCATTATTTATACAGCCAAATAATGAAAAAATTATCTGTTGTCATCATAATTATTACGTGTGCTGTATGTGCAGCTTCAACACAACCTGCGCAAACATCCAAACAAAAAGGCAGCGCGATTTATAAGAAATATTGTTTAACCTGTCACCAGGCAGATGGTAGCGGCGTACCTAGAATGAACCCACCATTAATTAAAACATCTTACATAACAGGCGACAAAAGCAAGCTGATTAAATGGGTGTTACAAGGTTCGGTTGAAAAGGTTGCAATTGATGGCCAGAATTATTCTAATAATATGCCGCCTCAAAAAAATTTAACTGACCAGCAGATTGCAGATGTACTTACCTATATCCGTAGCAGCTTTGGCAATAAATCGCCCGCTATTACTTCAACTGATGTAAAAACTGTACGTGCTTCAATCAATTAACCTATTCAAACACTTTAAAAGCAAGTGGAACTCTTTCACAGGCATGTGAAAGCCTTTCACGATACAACGAAACCCTTTCACTGGCATGTGAAGACTTCTCACATGCCAGTGGAAACCTCTCACAGCAAAGTGAGAACCTTTCACAGGCATGTGAACTTTTTTCACAAGGCAAACAAATCAATCAAACAATACTATTAAGTTGTTAAGAGCCGGTTTAGTTGTAAAGCATCATTTATTTTTGTTGAAACATATTTGAATTGAATCTTACCATCAGCACAAAAAATCTTATTAAAACATACAGCAGCCGCACGGTTGTAAATGATGTTTCCGTACATGTTGAACAGGGAGAGATTGTAGGTTTACTTGGACCAAATGGAGCCGGCAAAACAACTACATTTTATATGGTGGTTGGTTTAATAAAAGCGGATAAAGGCGAGGTTTTTTTAGATGATTTGAATATAACAAAAATGCCCATGTACAAACGTGCACAAATGGGTATTGGTTACTTGCCGCAGGAAGCATCGGTTTTTAGAAAATTAACTGTGGAAGATAATTTGCTGGCTATACTTGAAATGACGAATCTTACTAAAAAGCAAAGGCATGAAAAGCTGGAAAGTTTGCTTCAGGAGTTCAATATTAGTCATGTTAGAAAAAACAATGGTGATAGCTTAAGTGGTGGCGAACGCCGCAGAACAGAAATAGCAAGAGCGTTGGCTGTTGACCCAAAATTTATATTGCTCGATGAACCTTTTGCCGGCGTTGACCCGATTGCGGTTGAAGATATACAAAGCGTTGTGGCAAGGTTAAAATACAAGAACATTGGCATCTTGATTACAGACCACAATGTAAATGAAACATTATCTATCTGTGACCGCGCTTATCTTTTAATTGAAGGGAAGATTTTTAAACATGGCACTGCGGAAGAACTGGCTGCCAATGAACAGGTACGGCGTTTATATCTCGGAACTAATTTTGAATTAAAACGTAAAGATTGGATTTTAGAGATGGGAAAAAACCAAACTTTTCCTGAACAGGCTAGTCCTGAAAAATAATTGCTAAAACAAATCAATTAAACTTTTTTAAGTTCCAACATACTCATTCTTCTGGCGGCGGATTACTATTGTGATTATCTGAAGGCGGTGGAAGATTATTATCATTTCTTCCTCTTTCAAAAAAAGAAGGTATTTGTTTAGGTTTATTAAAATTGCGCAGGTTGTACGTAAAGGTCAGCAATGCGTATCTTGTTAAAACTTTTGTCTGCACATCCTGAATATAATTTTCCGTAACATTCCTTGTAATACTTACATTTTGATTAAGCAAATCAAACACACTGAACCGTAATTCACTACGCTTATTTTTAAGAAATTGTTTTGCGACAGCCGCATTCAACAAAGGCACTGATGTGTTATAACCGGAGGCACGACCCGTGTACGCGGTATAATCAAAATTGCTTTCAAGTATCCAGCCTGATTTTGTATAATATGTTGCTTCAACATTCAGTGACTGGGAAAAATAATTTTCATTCTCGCTTGGCTGCACAGAATATTTTGCAATGTTATAAGTTGGCGTTGCAGAAAAATTCATATCAAAATTCTGCTTTAAGTTAGTTGTAAGCTTAAAGGTTTCACCAAGTGTGTAATTTTGCGTGTAGTTAATTGTGTTGTTTATTAATGTAACACTGCGGTTATCAGTAATATTTGTTGTAAAGTTAAGATTAGACTTTGGTTTTTTTAACTGAAAGCCATAATTAAAAAAAGCAGAAATATTGTATGTGCCATTTAGGTTGGTATATCTTATTGTATCAGCACCGGTAACTGCATTTGTTTGCACAGCGCTTACAATATTGTTATGAATAAAGCTTGCATTAATGGTTGCAAATATGTTTCTGAAATGCACATTATCAAATGCATTATAAAAAGCCCTGAACGAATGCGTAAATGATTGTTTTAAATCCGGGTTACCTATTTCAACATTCAATGGATCACTGTTATCTATTACAGGTTGTAACTGTGTAACGCCGGGCTGGTTTGTTCTGCCTGAATAATTAAAGCGCAGGCTTGATGTTCTGCTGAACCTGTAATTAAAATTTGCGGTAGGATACATGTTTGTATAATGCTGGATAACTGAAATATTTTTTGAACTATTTTCACTTGTTAAATCTCCAAATTGCACGCCATTACCAAAGCTTAGGTTCATATTGCCATTAGCGTTTTGAATTCTGTAGTTTAATGCAAACCTGTTTGATGAATAGGTGTTTTCATAGTTGTTGGTTAGCAAAGAGTCAATTGAAGAAAATTTATTTGTAGTGCTGTCAAAATCATAAGTGGTTTTGTTAGCTGTATTCTTATTGTAGGAATAATTGTAATCAAGTTCAAGCTGCGTATGCTTACCAACTGGTTCTGTATAAGATGCAGTTGTACTTATACCGCTGCCTTTTGTTGTTGAAGTATAATGCTGATTAATTGTATGCGTTGAATCAATTCCATTATCAAGATAGTTGGTTATAGAATAATTATCACCGTTACCATTATTACTGTTTCCGCTGCCATTCACATCAAAAGAAAACGTTCGCCCTCTCTTTAAAAATTTATGACGATACAATGCATCTATATTGCCATTGTACCCTTTATTATAACTATCTGCGTTTGCAGTTGAATTATTTAATGCAGTTAATTTTCCCTGCGTTGTGGTTGTAGTGGCGTTAGAAGAATTGCTTGTTTGCTGATATGCAACATTTGGGCGGATAACAAATGAATTGTTGGAATCAATTTGTGTTTCAACATTCAGGTTAAGACGCTGATTAGTTACTCTTCTGCGTGAAGACTGATCCTGGTTATTAAAGATAGAAGTGTCGTTCGGTATAAAATTTTCTGTTAGCGTTTTCTGGTCTTTTAACGTGAGCAGGTTATTATAAAAATAACTTCCGTAAACACTGGTGTTTTTCCCCCACTGATCCCTGTAATTTAATCCTGCTGCGGCTGTAGTAATAATCCCGTTATTGCTTGCACCAGAATTTAAACTTTGAACTAATGCACGGGCAGCACCACCGCCACTAGAATTACCGCCACCATTTTGTCCACGTCCGCCACCACCAAAACCACCACCTCTTGCTCCGCCGCCTGACGAACCAAAAATATCCTGCACACTAAAATTTTGTTTGTTGGTATTATTAAGCTGACCGATGAAACTTATCTGCCGGTTACCAGTAAACATGTTATAGTTGGCAGCCACATCATATAAATTTTTGTTGCCGGCACCTGCAACAAATTTTCCAAAGCTTCCATTATTTTTTTTCGTGATTATGTTTACTGTCTTAACACGGTTGCCATCATCGAAACCGGTGAACGCACTTTGATCACTTTGATCATCAAATACCTGGATCTTATCAATTACATCACTGGGCAAATTTTGTGTGGCAGTCTTTAAATCATCACCAAAAAAACGCTTACCATTTACCAACACACGCTGCACACTTTCACCTTGTGCTTTTATATTCCCTTGCTTGTCCACATCAATACCCGGTAATTTTTTCAGCAGGTCTTCAGCCGTTGCATTTGGTTTTGTTGAAAACATACCGGCTGTATATTCAACAGTATCTTTTTTTAAAATAATAGGCGGTGTTTGCACAATTACATCTTCCAGTTTATGAAACTGTGGCTGCATATAAATAATGCCTGCATTCAATGCGTTGCTGTTAATATTAAAATTTGTATAGCGCGTTTCATAGCCACTAAAGCTTATTTTAAGAGTATACTTTCCTATGGGAATATTATTGATGAGAAAGCTGCCGTCATCGTTTGATGTTGACTGTGTTAATACTGAAGAGTCTGTTTTAATAATGCTGACGGTTGCACGCTTTAAAACCTGGTGTATAGACGTATCCCTTATAAATCCTTTTACGGAACCAGTATTGCTTTGTGCAATAAGATGAATAGTTATAAAAAAACAAATGCCCGCCA
>CAHJWK010000038.1 GCA_903642275.1 Chitinophagaceae bacterium | reverse complement strand
CAATTTCTGCCATGTTAATATCTGCCATAGTATTTATAATACAATATATTTATAAAAGAACTTATTATTATTACGGGTGTGCATATCGGGATAAATTACTTCTGCACAAAAGGCAAAGTTAATTAAGGCTGGTTTATCAAGCAGAAACTAACATCATCCGCACAGGTAAAAACAACGCAGCCTTAAGTTTTAAAATGATATTAACTATTGTGTATTTAAAAGACTAACAAATCTTGAAGTTTACGTTCACAACATGTTCATGTTAGCAACAGAAAAGTAAAATGTGTTTTTTTATGATTGAGATTTTTACATACCTGAAATCTGCGATAGTTATTCTTTTCTATTAAGATTGAGAAAGTAAAAGAATGCCACTTGTTAACAAGAAACAACTGATGTAAACATGTAAGTGTTAATATGTGTTTTGCCTGTTGAAAAACCAATGGCTATCAGCTTAAAATCGTTCATTGTTGTTGAAAAGCCAGATTCTCCTATTTTTGCCATCCTTTAAAATTTTATAATGTCAGTTATTCAGAAGATTCGCGATAAAGCGGCATGGATTGTTTTTGGTGCTATTGTGGTTGCATTGCTTTCATTTATTATGCAGGATTATTTTTTTAATAAAGGTAGAACTACAGGAGGATCTGCAACAACGGTTGGAACCATAAACGGTACTTCCATAGACCATGATGATTTTGAAAAGAAGATCAGCTTTTATGAACAGGCAAATAACGGCCAGGTACAACGTACGCAATTGATAGGCAGCGTGTGGGATTTTATGGTAAACGAAACTGTTATTAACCAGGAAGCTGATAAGCTTGGGTTAACAGTTTCAGCAGGAGAATTATCTGATGTTTTGTTTGGTGCGAACCCGCCACAGTGGATGCAGCAGGCATTTACAGATCCTAAAACAGGTCAGTTTAATGTGGCATTGGCAAAGCAACAATTCAATGCTATCAAAAGCAAAACAAATGATCCGCAGGTAAAAAACTTACAGGAAGGCTATATTGGTCCAACTATTCTGCAAACGCTGGGCGAAAAATACCAGGCTTTAATAAGTGAAGCTGTATATGTTCCTAAATGGATGGCTGAAAAAATGACTGCTGATGCCAACTCTGTTGCCAAAGCTTCTTATGTATATGTGCCTTATATTACTATTTCAGACAGCACGGTAAAAGTTTCACTTGATGAAATGCAGAGTTATATTGATAAGCATTCAAGCCAGTATAAACACGATGCAGAAACACGTACAGTTTCTTATGTAACATTCAGCGCTGCGCCGAATAAAGAAGATTCAGCGGCTGTAAAGAATGACCTTGAGCAGATGAAAACAGATTTTTCTGATTCAAAAGATGAAAAAACTTTTATAAGCACGAAGAGCAGTGAAACTCCATATTATAATAGTGTTATAGGTGGCAAGCAGATAAAACAGGCAATAAAAGATACATTATTCAAAACGCCTGTCGGTACTGTTTTCGGTCCATACCTCGATGGTAATAATTATGTGCTTGCAAAAATGGTGGCTGAACAGTCTATCCCTGATTCAGCGAAAGTGCGGCATATATTAGTGGCAACCCATCAACAGGACCAAAACACCGGTGCATTAAACCGAATAAGAGATGACAGCGGAGCTATGAAAAGACTAGACAGCGCTATTGCTTTGGTTAAAAGCGGAATACCATTCGATTCTGTGGTGTTGAAATATTCTGATGACCCTGGCAGTAAAAACACCGGCGGCGTTTACAACAACTTTCCTTCAGGACAGATGGATGAAAACTTCAATGATTTTTCTTTTACCGGCAAGCCCGGAGAAACAAAAGTTGTGCATACTGTATTCGGGTACCATTACGTTGAGATACTCGGGCAAACAGGTTCTGAGCCCGGTTATAAGATTGCCTATCTTTCTAAACCAATTACCGCAAGCAGTGAAACAGATAACGCCGCCAATAATGCCGCTACACAATTTGCTGCATCAAGCAGGAACACATCAGATTTTGCAGCCAATGCAAAAAAGCAAAATCTTACTGTTCTAACATCACCTGAAATTGGTGAAAATGATTTTACTATTCAGGGCATTGGTGAAAACAGGCAATTAGTTAAGTGGGCTTATGATAACTCAGTAGGCACCGTTTCAGACCCGCAAAATGCAGATGCCAAATATGTGGTTGCCTATATTTCAACCATTAATAGAAAAGGCGTATCAACGGCGCAGGGTGTTCAGCAAACAGTTGAGCCGCTGGCACGCAATGAGAAAAAAGCAAACATCATTATCAATAAGGATTTTAAAGGCAGCACGCTTGAACAGGTTGCAGCAAGCACACATCAGCCGGTTAAGAATGTTGACAGCCTTGCCTTTACTTCTTTTGTGGTGCCGCAACTTGGTAACGAGCCTGCATTTATAGGCGCAGCTTTTAATAAGCAAACCATAAATAAAATCAGCAACCCAATAGCCGGTAACCAGGGCGTATTTGTTGTAAAGAGTAGTGGTGTAAGTGGTGTTTCAAGCATTGGCCAAACCGTTGAAGCGCAAAAAGCACAGGCAGAACAAATGCTTAAACAACAGGCCGGCCAGGCAATAACACTGTTAAAGAAAGCGGCAAACATAAAAGATTACCGGTCTAAATTTTACTAGAATTTAGATTGATTTTGAAAAGGCAGCTTTAAGCTGCCTTTGTAGTTTATAACCGTTTATAAGAATTATTTTTGTATGATGGAAGTGAATGATATAATCGTAAACCGTGTTACGGAGAGTGGTTTAATGACACTTGATCTTGAAACATTTTATCCCAAAGAAGTTGTAAAGATTTTTGATTTGAAGGATTATTTATTTCGCGGGTTGATTATTAAAGAAAGAGAATTTCGTGAAGCATTAAAAACTACTGACTGGCAACAATATGCAAACGCCAATGTTGCCGTAACCTGTTCAACCGATGCCATCATTCCTGTGTGGGCTTACATGTTGGTGGCAACTTACCTGCAGCCGGTAGCTGGTACTATTATTTTGGGTGATGAAAGCAAGCTGATAGAAACCATCTTGCTACATAATATTGCTGCTTTAAATAATGATGAGTATAAAGATAAGCGTGTTGTTATAAAAGGTTGCGGCGATGTGCACATACCAGAAAGCGCTTATTTAAAAATTACCGCGCTGTTATTGCCACACGTAAAAAGCATAATGTACGGTGAACCTTGCAGTACAGTGCCTGTTTGGAAGAAGCGGTAGTTATTTAATTAAATAACCCACTTAAATTCATTGGCTCAGTAAAATCTGTGTCTAACTCTGGTGGTAAAAGAAAATGTTCGGTATCTTCATAAGCAACAACATTATCACTGTTAATCTTGGGAGTAAAAACATTTATAAAAAGATCTTTAATGTTCTTAGAATTCGAGTCTTGAATGTAAATCTTGTCAAAGCTTTTATTTCTGAATAGAGTTTTATCTACTTCTCTATTAAAGAATGGAAAGGAATAACCGATTATTACTAAAACTTTACTTCTATTTACAAGTAAAATTGAATTATCAATTACGGTTGTCATCTCTTCATATCGAAGGTCTTCTTTAGAATTTGCTTCCCAGGAAAAAGTAAGGTTTTTTGAATCCATAAACTGTAAGGCTTTCTCCAATATGTTTTCGATATTATCCTGACTGTCAAAAAATGACATAGGTGGTTTTTCAATACCTTCTTTATAAAAATTATGAGCCTGCCCATTTAGGTGAAGTATTTTGAATTTTTGAGTATTTATTTTATCCCAGTAAGGTTTTTCTGCTGTTGGAGAAAAGAAAGGATAGGCATTTAATAGCTTTTGTAAATCATACATAGTTTGATTGGTAAACTGCTTCAAAGCCAGTTCAAATTGACAATCATAATTCCAAGTAATTATTCCAACTTCATCAGGAAAAACAAAATTGTTTTCAATAGGTTTAAGTAATGATGCAATAAATGAATCATAGCGTTTATCAATTTTTCCATTTTTATTTCCGGTTTTTTCTCTTTCTTCAACAAGTATGTCATCCTCATTACCCCAGTTCGGATCTTTAATGATAACATCATCTATGTGTTGTTCATAAAGAAAGAACATCATTAAAACTCTTTTTAATTGTTCAAGTTGAATGCTTTTAGTACTATAAGAATGAAAAAATTTTTTAGCAACGGTATCAATTGTTGAATGATTTTTTGATTCATTTAAAATAAATGAAGTGTCTTGGATTATTTTAGAAAAATTTTCCGATTGATTTTTCAACTCTAAAAACTTCAAAAACAATTCAAGCCTTGCATTGAAATATTTAACAACAGGTAAAGCATTAGCGCTTGCTCCAGCACCGAACAAATAAGCAACATTCTTTTTCATTGAAATAAATTTACAAATTAAAATCTATCATTAACCTCCTCTAACCTTCTTCATTCCACCTTTTACCTTCAACGCCGCAGCTTTTTGCTTCGATTGACCACCTTTTTGCTTAAACACCGGAGCAAAAAGCTCCAAAGCCGCACCTAAAAGCTCCGATGACCCACCTATATAGATGGGGAGTACCACCTAAAAGCTCCAGTTACGGAGGTAAAAGCTGCGATAACGCACCTTTGAGGTGGGTAAGCATAAAAAAGGGAAGCATTTATCTTCCCTTACAAAATCTGTTACGCCTGTTTTGGCGGCGCAGGCGATTTTTTCTGCTCAAACCGCTTTTTCAATTCTTCATAAATGGCTTTGGCGCCCGGCACGTTACGTTTTGTTGCTTCTTTAATAGAATTGTAAAACATAAGTGCGGCAACATAAGCATCGCTGCCGGCAAGCATCACCGTGTCATTCAGCTGCATGCTTAAACTTTGCAAAGGCATTTCAAGCTGCGTAAATGCATTTACTGAATCAACGTCTAACTGTAATTGCTTAACATCAAGATAAGACGGTGCAAACTGGGGGTTTGTTTCAGCAAGCTGCAAACCATCGTTTACAAAGGCAACCGTTTTATCAGCCATCTTGGGTAAAGCTACACGCTGTTCAGGCGTTAAAGCTTCAAGGTATGGCTGCAGTAAAGTTTGTAATTGTGTTACAAGTGCAGTAGCCTGTTGCAACACATCTGGCGGAATGGGTGTAACCTTAATTTCTAACTGGGTCATAAAAAGTGTTTTGATTAATTAAATAATCAGAAAAACTACTTTTAAAACCTTTTTGAAAAAAGAAGAAAATTCCCGTTTAGCAGAAGATTTTTCCCGTTAACTCTTAAACCATCCATGCTTCTTAAACATATAAATCATTATAACCGGTATAAACAACATCAGCCCAACGGCAATAAAAAATCCATAGCGGTTATGCAGCCAGGGTATGGTTTCAAAGTTCATCCCGAATATGCCACCGATAACGGTAGCCGGTGCCAGCAAACAGGTTACGATTGCAATTACTTTCATTACCTGGTTCATGCGCAGGTTTACTTTATTAAGATATAAATCCTGCAGACCCATTACCATATCACGGTAATTTTCCAGCAGGTCATTTGCCTGCACCACGTGGTCGTACACGTCTTTAAAATAACGGGTGATTTTTTCATTCAGTAAGTCATTATCACTGCGCAGAAAACCATTTACCACATCGCGAACCGGGTTTATATTGCGTTTTAAAACAATCAGCTCTTTACGCAGGTTATTAATTTTTTGAAGTGAACGTTCATCACCGCAATCAATAATTTCTTCTTCGAGATTTTCTATATGCTCGCTTAATTTTTCAAGTACGCTATAATAATTATCAACAATAATATCAATTAAAGAATAGCATAAATAGTCTGAATGTGCAATGCGCAGCTTGCTGCCTTTTGCTTTTATTTTTTCACGCACGGGGTTAAACACATCACGGTTGGCTTCTTCCTGGAAGCTTAATACAAAATCTTTACCCAGCACAATACTTACCTGCTCCTGTTCAACCGAACCGCATTCTTCGTTAAAATAAATCATGTTTAAAAGACAGAAAATAACATTGTCAAGCTCATCCATTTTCGGGCGCTGACCTACGCTTAAAATGTCTTCTACTAACAAAGGATGTATGTGATAAGTGTCGCAAATTATTTCCACATCTGCTTTGCGCAGGCCATCAATATTTATCCAGGTAATTTTTCCATTGTCTTTAAATCTTTCACATTTGTGTACGCTGGTAAACTCAAGGTGGTCCATTGTTTCAGCATCATAGTCATATACATCAACCTTAATATCTTTTGCCTCCTGGCGCCTTGGTATTTCAGTTGGGTTAACGCGAAAAATTTCCTGTGTACGGGTAATGTTTTCTGTGGGTATTAATGTCTCAGAATCGGTTACAGCCTGTGCCATTCAACAATCATTTAGAATGAAATTAAGAATTATAGTTGTGCTTTTTAGTGATAATAAAATTATTAACAAGCGTTGAAAACACGAACATATAATTATAGTATGTAGTTACTTTGAAAATTATTTGAAGACAGATGTTGAAACCCTTTCACAGAAAAAGAAAATTAGAAGCCGGTTGTGATGAAGCTGGCCGCGGATGTTTTGCCGGCCCTGTATCTGCAGCAGCGGTAGTGTTGCCTAAAAATTTTTATCATCCTGAGCTTAACGATAGCAAACAAGTTACACCAGAGCAAAGAGAAATACTGCGCATTTACATTGAACAAAAAGCTTTGTATTATGCCGTAGCAATGGTTGATCATGAAGAAATTGATACTATCAATATTCTGCGTGCTTCATTTAAAGCCATGCATCTCGCATTGGAGCAGTTGCCTGTAGAGCCTGCATTAGTTTTGGTTGATGGCAACCGGTTTACAACATGGCGAAGCGTGCAGCATCACTGCATAATTAAGGGCGATGGTATTTATGCGAGCATCGCAGCAGCCAGCATTCTTGCAAAAACATATCGTGACAAATACATGCGACAACTGCACGAAGAATTTCCGCATTATAACTGGGCGCAAAATAAGGGATACGGAACAAGGGAACATCGTCGTGCTATTGAAGAGCACGGCTTATGTAAATACCATCGCAAAAGCTTTAATATACTTGCTGCACAAATAGAAATAGAGTTTGATGCTGAAGAGCAGGTAGCGTAATCATGTATAAAAATTTTCCAACACACGTTATTGTGTTTGCAATGATGTTTGCCTTTACATCCTGTGCAGAAAAAATTACAGAAATCGGTAACGCATCTTATTATGGCGACCAGTTTGTGAATCGCCCGATGGCAAACGGAAAAAAATTCAGCCAGCATAAATTAACAGCCGCACACAAAACATTGCCGCTTGGCACAAAGGTTACCGTTATTAATCTTACCAACCATGAAAGGTTGAAAGTGCGCATTACAGACCGCGGCCCGTTTGTAAAAGGCAGAATAATTGACCTGAGTAAAAAAGCAGCCCGAAGAATTAATATGATTGATGCCGGTGTTGCACAAGTTGAGTTACGTTACCGAAAGAACAGATAAATTGCGCAATAAAGCACTTTATTGAAGCGCATTGTATTTACGGTTACCAACGATTTAAGTTATGATCAGCGCATGCAGCGCATCTGCACCTCGTTGGCAAAAGCCGGGTACGGTGTTATGTTGATTGGCAGAAAACTCGAAACCTCTTTGCCTTTACGTCCTGAATTGTTTCAGCAAAAAAGATTTACTTTAAAGTATAATACCGGCATGTTGTTTTATGCTGAATATAATCTGAAGCTGCTTTATTATTTGCTTACTATACATATTGATGTAATCTGTGCAATTGATCTTGATACTATTTTGCCCTGCTATTTTGTTTCTTTAATTCGACACAAAAAAAGAGTTTACGATGCACATGAGTTGTTCACTGAAATGAAAGAAGTAGTTACAAGGCCTGCTATAAAAAAGCAATGGTTAAAGACTGAACGTTTCGCACTTCCAAAATTTAAACATGGTTATACGGTAAATTGTTCAATGGCAGAAGAATTTAAAAAAAGATATAAAGTTGATTATGCTGTAATAAGAAACATGCCTTATAAAAAGCCGTTGCTATCTGCGTACAACGAAGAAACTGTATTCATATATCAGGGTGCAGTTAATGAGGCAAGAGGGTTAGAAAACCTTGTACTTGCGATGAAAGAAGTCAATGCCATATTGCATATTTATGGTGATGGGAATTTGTTTGAAACAATTAAACAATTGATAATTGAAAATGAATTGCAGGATAAAATTATATTGAAAGGAAAAGTTTTGCCTGCAACATTAGATAAAATAACAAGTGAATATTATGCAGGTATTAACCTTGTTGAGCCGGTTGGCTTAAACCAGTTTTATTCGCTTGCAAACAAATTTTTTGATTATATACAGGCAGGCATTCCGCAACTCTCCATGAGCTTTCCTGAATATCAAAAAGTAAATAATGAATATGAAGTTGCTGAATTGATTTATAATGTTGAAGCAAATAACATTGCTGCAGCTTTGAATAAATTATTAGATGATAGAGAATTTTATTATCAATTGAAAAGCAATTGTATAAAAGCAAGAGAAGTGCTAGTTTGGGAAAAAGAAGAATCAAAACTTATTGAATTTTATAAAAATATTTTAGCAGATTAGTTATGCTGATAATTTATACATCAACCATAACTAACCGCATGCAGTATGTAATGGATTATGTTTTTAAAGAGCAGTTAGGAATAGAATATGTATTATGTGATGATAAAAATGACTTTATATTAAATCCATCAACCGAAAAAATTATTTATGCTGAAGAAAAGTTTGCTGATGTATTATACTTTTTCAGTAATACATTATTGTTTGAAAGCGATATAAAAGATGTTGAAATAAATGATAATAAATTGAATGATATTCCAATATTATTTAAACATAAAAATCAAGCTGCGATTGACTTTGATGTGTTTGCAGCTATTTTTTATTTGCTTAGCCGTTATGAAGAATATTTAAATAAACCAATAGATAAGTTTTGGAATTATAATTACCAGAATAGTATTTTATACCAGTTAAATGCACTGCATATCCCTATTATTGAGCTTTGGATAAGTATGCTAAAGGAAGTGCTTGCAAAACAATTTCCTTCTATTCAATTTAAACAATCAGACGCTGCATTTGTTTTAAGTTTTGATGTTGATGTTGCGTATGCTTATCAAAACAGGAGTTTTAAAAGAGTTGTTGGCGGCATTATAAAAAAAATTATAAAGTTGCAATTTGCAACGTTGGTTGACCAGCTGCTTACTTTATCGCATCTCAAAAAAGACATGTATGATACGTTTGATTACATTCTAAGTAAGGTTGGCAACGATAAATCATTATTCTTTCTCAACATGGGTAGTTATGCTGAATATGATAAAAATCCTTCTTACAAAAACAACATATTCCGTAAGCTTATTAAGCGCATTCATGCAAAACATATAACAGGATTACATCCATCTTATGCATCTAATTTCAACAAAACATTAATAACACAGGAAAAACAATGGCTTGAAGAAATAGTTAATGATACAGTTGTTTTTAACCGCCAGCATTATTTAAAGTTGAAATTTCCTCTTACATATCAGCAACTATTAGAAAATAATATGCAGTATGATTTTACAATTGGTTATCACGATGCTTATGGCTTTCGCGCAGGCACCTGTAAACCATTTTTATTTTTTGATTTAAAAAAAAATGAGGTTACCAATCTTCGCCTTTTTCCATTTGCCATCATGGAAGGCACATTAAATGATGTATTGAAGTTAAGCATCAGCGAAGCAAAAAAAATTATAACAGATTTGCTTAATGTTGTAACAGAAAATAACGGCGTGTTTATTCCGCTTTGGCATAATTCAACATTAAGCAATAAAGAATATTGGAAAGGCTGGCGTGAAGTTTTTGAATACATGCTTGAAGAAATTAAAAATAGGAAGCTTATAAACTTTGCAAACAATTTATAATGGAAAAACACCTGCACATAATTGCGTTAAATATTCCTTACCCGGCTGATTACGGCGGTGTGTATGACTTGTTTTATAAGTTGCCGGCATTGCAAAATGAAGGTGTAAATATTCATTTGCACTGCTTTACAAAAGACCGGGATGAACAAACTGAACTGAATAAATATTGCGTAGAGGTTTTTTATTACAAGCGTGATATGAGTGCAAAGAAATTATTTTCAAAACTTCCCTACATTGTTGCAAGCCGCAGTGACGAACAGCTTTCGCAAAGGCTTTTAAAAGATGACTACCCGATTTTTATGGAAGGTGTTCACTGCACTTACATTACCAATGATGAGCGCTTTGCCAACCGTAAAAAATTTGTTCGTATTCATAACATAGAAAATGAATATTATAAAAACCTATACAAATATTCGGGTAATATAAAAAACAAAATTTATTACTTGTTTGAATCGAAGCAACTGTTGCGGTATGAAAAATCATTAGCTAAAAATGCAACAGCATATTGGGCTGCTACTTATAAAGACACTCAGTATTACAGGAAGAAACTTGAATGCGAAACAATGGATTACCTGCCTTTGTTTTTGCCTGACTGGAAAGTGCAGATTGAAGAAGGTTTTGGGTCCTATTGTTTATATCATGGCGACCTTTCAGTAGAAGAAAATGAGTTTGCGGTTAAGTGGCTTTTTAAACATGTTTTCAGTAAGCTTAAAATGCCTGTTGTGGTTGCCGGTAAAAATCCATCAAAAAAACTTACGGCTGTAGTTGAAGCAAATAAATACGGATGCATGATTGCAAACCCTGATGAAAACCAGATGCAGGATGTAATTTCAAAAGCACATGTGAATGTATTACCGTCGTTCAATAGCACAGGCATTAAAATAAAACTGCTTAACGCTTTATATAATGGCAGGCATTGTGTTGTAAACGATGAAATGATTGACGGCGTTCCGTTAGAAAGTATTTGTCATGTTGTAAATACGCCGAATGAATTTGTTGAAAGCATTTCTATGTTATATCATCAGCCATTTACGGCAAAGGAAATTGACTTAAGAAAAAAATGCCTTTCAGAAGAGTTCTCAAATCAGACAAATGCCAAACAAATGGTAAGGTGGATATGGGAAACATTTGCCTGATTATTTTTTAAATGCAATAAGGTTTGTCCCGAATATTTTGACCGCGATAGCAAGTAGTATAACACCGAAAAATTTTCGCACAACAATTAAACCGGCTTTACCTAAAATCTTTTCAAGCCAGCGTAATAAATGCAAAACAGCAAAAACTATAACAAGGTTAATTAAAATTCCAAACAGCATATACCTGTCTTCAAAGTTTGCTTTAAGCGACATGATAGTGGTTAATGTTCCCGTACCTGCAATAATCGGAAACGCAATAGGAACAAGCGTTCCGGTGGCACCGGCTTCTTCTTTAAAAATATTCAGGCCAAGCACCATTTCCAACCCTAACAAAAACATAACTATTGAACCACCAACAGCAAAAGAATGAACGTCAAGATTTAAAATTTTTAATAAAGGCTGGCCTGCATATAAAAATACAACCATTAATATGCCACAGGTAATTGTAACTTTTAATGCATTGATGTTGCCTGTTTTATTGTTTAAACTTATAAGCACAGGTATAGAACCTATTATATCAATAACAGCAAATAACGTAAACGTAACGGTGAGCAGCTTATTAAAATCCATGCGCTGTTTTTTACAAAGTTAATTTTGTTTGTATTGATGTGCCTGATAATACATTTGCCAAAAATAAAAGTATTCGTTACTTCAATAAACTATACTTATAAAGTTAATGCTGAAGATTGTTTGACGCATGGATAGTTCCGGCAATTGCCTTCTGCTGAAACAGATTCATTGAACATTTATCTTTCTTTAATTCCTGAAACCAAATGTCCATAACCCGAATTTCTCTAATAATTTACCTGAATCAATGTTCACACTTTTACTGTTTTCCATTTTCCTTTTTTAAAATAAACCCATGCAACAATTGTTATAAGCGTGTTTGAAACAGGAATACAGATAAATACACCAAGTGGCCCCATGTTAAAATATATAGTGAGCAGATATGCCAATGGAATCTGGCAAATCCAGAAGCAAAAAAAGTTTATCAAGGTTGGCGTCCAGGTATCGCCGGAACCGTTGAATGCACTTGTCATAACCATGCCAACACCGTAAAAAATATAACCGCTTGTTATGATGCGTAACGCCTGCACCGCGATTGATTTTACATTGTCATCATTTGTAAAAAGAGATATAATTGGTGCAGGGAAAACAAGAAATATGATTGATACCAACCCCATGAATACCGCATTATACTTCGCTGTTTTTATTACTGATTGTTCAGCACGTAGCAATTGTTTTGCACCTAAATTTTGCCCAACCAATGTTGCAGCTGCATTGCTCATTCCCCACGCAGGCAGGATGAAAAATATTACTACGCGGAGAGCTGTTTGATAACCTGCCGATGCAACGCTTTGCCCTGTTTCAGCAACCAGTCTTGCTAAAACAATCCAGCTGCAAGAGCCAATAATAAATTGCAATGTTGCGGGTGATGCAACGTTTAAAAGCGATTTAATAATTGGCCAGTCAATACTTAAATGCTTTCGTTGTATATGAACACTTGATTTGCCTTTGAATAGATGGTACAACTGGTAACACACGCCAATGCCGCGTCCGGTTGCTGTTGCCATTGATGCGCCTGTTAATCCAAACGCCGGTATTGGCCCGAGGCCACGGATAAACAACGGGCAAAGAATAATGTTGCAGATGTTTGCCAGCCACAAACTTTTCATCGCCATTGATGCATCACCTGCACCGCGAAAAATTCCGTTAATGAGAAAAAGCATTATAATTACAAGGCTTGCGCCTAAATCAATTCTTGCATAGGTACTGCCTATTGCGATTGTTGTTACGTCGGCGCCCATTAATCTTAAAATAGCCGGCGCAAATACAACGCCTGTTATACTTATTAAAACCGTCACTCCAATTGCCAGCCATATTGATTGTACTGCAGCATGCGCCGCTCCATCTTTGTTTTTTTCACCTACACGTCTTGCCACTGTTGCTGATGCCGCCATGCTTATTCCAATGGCGATAGAATAAATTATGTACAGCACTGTTTCTGTTAAGCTTACTGCCTGCAGTGTATGTTCGCTGTTGGGGAGGTGTCCTACAAAAAATAAGTCCACCAATGCAAACACACTTTCCATGCACATTTCAAGTATCATTGGTATTGCCAGTAATACTATTGCTTTTCGCAAACTGCCTTGCGTGTAATCCATCTGAATGCCTTTGATGGATTGTATCATTAGGGACAAAGCACTGCTTCGTTTATATGTTGATTGTTCTGTTGACATTTGTTTTGATTTTTGAAATTTAAATCTTGTTAAGTAGAAGCAATAAAAAAGCCCCCGGTATATCGGGGGCTATATAGTCAGTTAGTAACAGTTGTTACTTGTTAGCTATGGTATAAATATGCCCCGCAATATGTATCTTTTTAACAGTAGGAGAGTTTCCTGCTGAATTGATAAATAAATATGCGCGTTGCATTTTCACTGTTCGATAATTTTTTTCGTGGTGCGAATTTGCACTTAATTTTTATATTGTCAAAATATTGTTAAGGAATTTTCAAGATGAACTCTGCCTGTAAGTTTTAATTGTTATCAACCCCATAGTCTGTATGCTCATAAACGCTTATACTTATTTGCCAATCATCCATTAAATAGTGCAGGCTTAAATCAATCACTACATTTTTTAATACTTCTGTTTGTGGATGTGCCGTAAACAAAACCGTGGTAAACTGTTTTGCATCATCAGGTTCATTATAATGTGCATCGAAAGTTATCTTACTATTACCAACAGAAACTGCTGCGCCCTTTATTTTTTTGTAGTATTCATGAAATTTTGTTTTTGCCATATCAAAATCATCCGATTTAAAAACTATTTCTTTCCAGCTATATATATTATCTTTTTGTTCTCCATTTTGAATAATGATGCCTGAATCAGCATCAGAAATGTTCAGGAGGCTGACGTAGGTTATTAACTGAACATCTTTATCAATTACATCTCCGCGTATTTTATTAAAATTATCAGGAAAGTCTTCAATTACTTTTACTAATACGCTGTTTACATCATTATTTAAATTGATTAAACGTAGTTGGGCGGATACTGTAAATGGAAACAGTAAAGCAAAGCAGTAAATAAGTTTGTTCATGTATATTGGTTTTTCAAATATTACTTAAAGAATCAACCTTTTAATAAACATTTATTAACATAACCGATAAAATTGTTCATATAGTTTCGTATCATGTAATCAAGTAACCGCAAGTCGGCCTAGATTTTTTGATATTCTTTAATTGAATAATTACGTCAAAACATTTAGATTTGTGTGCTTGCCTGTATTAACTAGTTTATATGGCAATACTACCAATATCTGCAATTGTAATTCTAATCTTAATCGTAACGCTTGTTACCGTTAAAACCATTCTTTTTTATAGAAACATCAGGTTTAAAAAATTTAAGTATTGGATTTATTTTGATAAATCTCATCTCATAAACTCAAGCAGCGAGTTAAGTGAAAAAGCTAAAAGACAGCAAAACTTGTTTACAGTTATCATCGCCATTGCTTTTTTTATTGAATGTATAATGCTGCTATTGATTTATAAATCCAGGTAAACGAATTGATTGCCCTTCAATGTTATGCCATGTTATTAATTTTATAATTACAGGTATATAACATTGCCAGTGTAATAGTATAAATTCGCCGATATAATGCCTGTGCTTATTACAGTTTGCTTATTCTTAAATTAATCATTAGAACATTATGGAAAACATTGCTGGTATGAAAATTTTAACCATTGATATAGGTGGCTCACATGTTAAAGCAACGATTTTAAATGCAGCAGGTGAAACTATTTCAGATTATGCAAGACAGCCCACGCCCCAGCCATCTACTCCGGAAAATATTATAAAGGCGCTACAGGAACTTGTAAAAGATTTTACAGAATATGATAAGGTGTCCGCAGGCTTTCCGGGTTATATAAAAAACGGAGTTGTAAAAACAGCGCCTAACCTTGGTACTGATAAATGGAACGGTTATGATTTACAAAACATGCTTGCATCAACGCTTGGTAAACCAACAAAAGTTGTAAATGATGCAGACCTGCAGGGGATTGGATTAGTAAGCGGCAAAGGGCTTGAAATGATGATTACACTTGGCACCGGCTTCGGTACAGCTTTATTACTGGATGGAAAGTTATTACCGCATCTTGAAATTGCACATCACCCCATAAAACCAGATAAAGATTACGATCAGTATATTGGTGAAGCAGCCTTTAAAAAAAGAGGCAAAGACCACTGGAATTACAGGATGAAAAAAGTGTTCATCATTTTAAAAACTGTATTTAATTATGATCGCTTATATATAAGCGGTGGCAATGCTAAAAATTTAGATTTTGACCTTGATGAGAATATGATAATTGTAAATAACCGCGAAGGCATAAAAGGCGGCGCCAGGCTATGGAAAGATAACGATGAAAGCGGCGAGTTAACAGGCGTTGCCGCAAGCAGTCAAACGAATTAAGGTCCAGCCTTGCTGTTTTAATTTTTGCATGAAGTGAAATTTGTTTTGTAATGAATACATTAAAAGATGTTTTGAAAGGTACAGGTGTTGCATTGGTTACGCCTTTTAAAAAAAATAATGATGTGGATTATGATGCTTTGCATACGCTGATTGATTTTGTTATTGACAATAAAATTAATTACATCGTAACGCTTGGCACAACTGGTGAAGCACCCACTTTAAAAACCCCTGAGAAAACTGATGTTATAAAATATACTTATGAAATTGTAAGAAAGCGTGTACCGGTTGTAGTAGGCATAGGCGGAAATAACACGCATGAATTAATAAAAGATCTTGAAACATTTCCCCTTGACGGAGCTGTTGCCGTTTTAAGCACTTCGCCTTATTATAACAAACCTTCGCAGGAAGGCTTGTATCAGCATTATAAAATGCTTGCAGGTGCATCGGGCAAACCAATTCTTGTATATAACGTACCTGGCAGAACATCTAAGAATATTGAAGCTGAAACAGTAATTCGCTTAGCAAATGAAGTTGAAAATATTGCAGGCATTAAAGAAGCAGGCGGTGATATGCAACAGTGCATGAAAATTTTACGGGATGCGCCCAAAGACTTTTTGGTTATTAGTGGTGATGATGCACTGGCGTTACCTCAAATTGCCTGCGGTATGCAAAGTGTGATAAGTGTGGCCAGTAACGCATACCCTAAAGAATATGCTGATATGGTGCGTTTTAGTTTAAGTGGCGATTTTAAAAAAGCAAAATCTATAAATGATAAGCTTATTAAAGCGTATGAATTAATGTTTTCTGAAAATAACCCGGCTGGCATAAAAACTTTTTTATCAGAAATGGGGCTCATAAAAAATAATCTTCGCATGCCATTGGTCCCGTTAAGTGATAAGCTGCAAAAAGAAATTAAAGCGTATCTAAAAAAGTAGATATATCAAAACATCAGGTATTTAATCCGCCGCAAATACTTATTACTTGCCCTGTTATATAAGCGCTCATATCACTGGCGAGGAATAAAGTTAGATCAGCTACTTCTTCTGCTTTGCCAAACCTGCCTAAAGGAACATCCTTTAAAAATGATTCTGCTGCTGCGCCTTCTTTTAAATAATGCGTCATATCAGTTTCTATAAACCCGGGTGCAATGGCATTACAGCGAATGTTGCGGCCGCCTAATTCAAGTGCTATTGATTTTGTAAACCCGATAATTCCTGCTTTTGATGCAGCATAACTTGCCTGGCCGGCATTGCCACGCATACCAATAATTGAACTCATATTTACAATACTGCCTGCTTTCGCTTTCATCATGGGTTTAATAACCTGCTTCGTCATGTTAAACACACTTTTCAGGTTTACATTCATTACATCATCCCATTGTTCCTGTGTTAACCGCAGCAATAAATTATCTTTTGAGATGCCTGCATTATTCACACACACATCAATCTTTCCAAATTCCTTTAAAACAGTAGTTACTAACGTTTCGCTTTGTGTAAAATCGGATGCATTGCTTTTGTATGCTTTTGCATTTACACCAAGCGCTTTTATTTCATTCTCTATTATCAATGCTTTTTCTTCACTTGAATCACTCACATACGTAAAGGCAACATGGGCTCCATGCTCTCCTAATTTTTTTGCAATAGCAGCACCAATGCCACGTGCTGCGCCAGTTACTATACAAACTTTGTCTTTCACCATACGGCAATATATTTAAGCCAATCCATGTGGCATTACAAAAAATATTTTTCTTTTGTAATTCAAGTGTAAGCCCGTATTTAAATGCTTTTTTAATTACAGAAGTTGTTATCGGTAGATTTTCAGCTTCGCGAAATTCAAGCCGTTTCATTGCCTTCCAGGAAAGTTCGTACGTAAATTCAAAGTTTTTTATAGCAGCAGTGCGTTCAGTAATGGTTGGGTTGGGTGTTAATAAGTTGCCGAACACCTGCAGCATATTTTCAAATTGTAAAATTTTAGCTTCGGCATATTCATTCATAAAACTTCTATATTCTTCAATACAATAGTTTTAAATTCTTTAGCTGCTTTATTAAAACTATAAAATCAAAATCATACAACGTTGGTAAATCTTGTAATTCAATCCATATACAACTTTCTTCTTTATTGCTCAATTTTTTTCAGCCTCTATACCAACATCAATATCAGCTTTTATTAATTCGCTTCTGTTACTTTGTGAACCAAAAATAAAAAGTTTATACTGTATCACCGGCAAAAGCCCAGCAACAGTATTCTTAATCATTTTTATAATTTCTTTTTTTCGCTTCATTAAGAAAATTCAAAATTATTACGTAGCAATAATAACTCTTCAATTAGTTTCCTTTCATTGCTTAATCTTGGCACTTTGTGCTGACCGCCGAGCTTACCTTTTTGCTTCAGCCATAAACTAAAAATGCCTTTTTTTAAGCTATGTACAACAGGCATACGTAACGCTATATTTTTATGACGTTTGGCTTCATAATCACTATTCAGGTTTTTTAAGGATGAGTCCAGCTCATATACAAACTGCTCAAGATTTTCAGGTTCTTTTTCAAACTCTATCATCCATTCATGCGCACCATTTTCTTCCTGGTTAAAGTACACAGGTGCAGCAGTATAATCATTTACAACAGCACCGGTTTTTTCGCAGGCTGATGCAATGGCATTATCAGCATTTTCAACAACTACTTCTTCACCAAATGCATTCATAAAATGTTTTAACCTCCCGGTTACTTTTATGCGGAACGGATAGATCGATGTGAACTGAATAGTATCTCCAACAAGGTATCGCCATAAACCTGCATTCGTAGAAATAACAAGCGCATATTGCTTTCCAACTTCTACTTTATTTAAGCCAATTGTTGTTGGGTTTGATTTTCCATATTCGTCTATTGGCATAAACTCATAAAAAACTCCATTGTTCAGCAACAACAACATACCATCCTCATCCAAATTATCCTGAGCAGCAAAAAAACCTTCGCTGGCATTATACATTTCCATGTAATGCACATCATCACCAATTAAGTTTTTAAAATTTTCTTTATATGGTGTGAATGATACGCCGCCATGCATATACAATTCAAGGTTTGGCCAAACTTCTTTCAGGCAAGATTTACCTGTTATTTCCAGTATGCGTTTAATTAAAATCTGCGTCCATGTTGGTACACCGGATATTGAGGTTACATTTTCCTGAATCGTTGATTGAGCCAACGTTTCAATCTTTTTCTCCCATTCATCAAGCAAGGCAATTGAAAGTTCCGGAGTACGAATCCAATGCCCCCATGCAGGCATGTTTTGCATTAATACGGCGCTTAAATCGCCAAAAAAAATTTCTTCATTTAACTGGCCTATCTGGTGGCTGCCACCAATTACCAACCCTTTGCCTGTAAGTAAGTTACTTTCGGGATTATAATTATAATATAAAGTAAGCACGTCTTTACCACATTGATAATGGCAATCGTTCAGGCTTTCTTCCGTTACAGGTATAAACTTGCTTTTATCATTTGTAGTGCCGCTGCTTTTTGCAAACCAATACACAGGTGAATCCCACAACTGGTTTTGCTCGCCATTCATTAATTTATAAATCCAGGGCTTTATATCTTCATACTCCTGTATAGGTACATTTTCTTTAAATGCCTTTACAGTAAACAGATTTTTGAAATTGTATTTTCTGCCAAATGCTGTATGCTGGCCATGTGTTACAAGATCTTGTAAAATTTCACGCTGCGCTGTAAGCGGGTCATTCATCCATTCTTCAATATTGGCAAATCTTAAGCGGACTAACTTAGATATTGTGGGCGAGAATATTTTCATATCGGCAAGGCAATTTAATAAATGGTTTTGAATAGTAATTATTCTTTATTATAAATTAATCTTCATTCAAGAACAGGGTTATCTCAGGTTAAAATATCTTTATCGTTTGATAGGCTTATAAATCATAACAATTATAGCACACACACCAGTATGAAAAAGTTTACTTTTTGGTTTCTGCTTTTTATATGTTTAAAGATATCGGCTCAAAAATATGAGCGACTTTCGCCAACACCACCAATGGGCTGGAATAGCTGGAATACTTTTCAAACAAATATTTCAGAAGATTTGGTAAAAGGCATTGCAGATACAATGGTTTCGTCAGGCATGAAAGACGCCGGTTATACTTATATTGTTTTAGATGATGGATGGATGATGATGCAACGTGACAGCATTACCGGTAACCTGATTCCCGACCCTGTAAAATTTCCGCATGGCATGAAAGCACTTGCGGATTATATACATTCAAAAGGCTTAAAGTTTGGATTGTATAATTGTGCCGGTACAAAAACATGTGCAGGCTACCCCGGCACTCGTGGCTATGAATACCAGGATGCACGATATTATGCTTCGCTTGATGTTGATTATTTAAAATTTGACTGGTGTTATGCAGATAGCCTTAATGCTGTTGAAGCTTATACAACAATGAGCAAAGCCTTGCTTGCAGCAAGAAGGCCGATTGTATTTAGCTTATGCGAATGGGGCAGCCATAAACCCTGGCTTTGGGCAGCAAAAGTTGGTCAGTTATGGCGTGCAACAGGTGATGTCGGCGCTTACTTTGATACGGTGCCACACAATAAAGAATGGAAGCCGCAGACCGTTACACAAATCATTGATCAGGAAGCAAACATCCGGCAATATGCAGGCCCGAACCACTGGAATGATCCTGACATGCTTGAAGTAGGTAATGGTATGAGAGAAGGTGAAGACCGTGCGCATTTTTCAATGTGGTGCATGTTGGCAGCGCCGCTGATTGCGGGTAATGATATAAGAAAAATGAGTACCGCTACAAGAGCAATTCTAACAAATAAAGAGGCACTTGCTATTGATCAGGATGCACTTGGTGTGCAGGGTTTTCGTTATGCCACAAAAGATAGTGTGGAAACATGGCTGAAGCCTTTGACTAACGGTAATTGGGCCGTATGTTTTTTGAATCGTTCTGCACTTCCACAAAAAATAAATTTCAACTGGAAGAATGAAAATATTAATGATACGCTTTTGTCAAAACAATTAGATGCTGCAATAACATATACAATTACTGATGTTTGGACGAAGAAAAATTTTGCGAACACATCAAAGCCACTAACTGCTACGGTGCCTTCGCATGATGTATTGATGTTGCGTTTGAGTAAGTGATAAAGATGTTAGAAAACTAAATTTTTACATTCTGCGGCAGGTTGACGCTGTAAAGCTATCTATGCGTACTTTTGTTGAAATATTATATGAAATTATTTATTGCAGGATTTCCAAATGATTTTGACGATACAGATCTTAAAGATATGTTCGAATTATATGGCACTGTTGTATCAGCGGGATTTGTAACAGACAGAGCAACAGGAAAAAGTAAAGGATTTGGCTTTATTGAAATGCCTGACAATACCGAGGCTATGGAAACAATTGGAATTTTGAACGGCACAAAAATTAAGGGCAGGCAAATATCTGTGCAGAAAGCAGAAGACAGATCTGCAAACAGTAAACCCAGGAATAATTTTAATAGAAGGTATTAATTTTAAGCGAATAAAAGCCATAGACTTCACCAGTCGTTAGTGCTGTCTTACAACAGCAACCGCAAACATGTAATAATTATGCTGCTTAGACCTATATAGTATAGAATAAACCTGTAGAAAATTTATGTGATGTATTTCCTGAATATTAACCCTATGCAATATGATTTAAAACATGCCAAATAATTAACTTCGGCAAATCAAAAATCAATTTCATTATTTCTTTGTCCATTAATTGGTTCACTTAAAAAGCATCTGTTTATGAAAAGATTATTATTTCTGTTTGCTATAACACTGTCTTTAGCAGCCTGCAATAACAAGCTGGATACAAAAACTATTGCAGCCGGTAATATCCAGGGAATAGATTCTTCCATTAAGCCCGGCAATAACTTTTTTATGTATGTAAACAAGAAATGGTATGATACTGCCCAGATACCGCCTTCACAGGCAGGTGTGGGTGCATACATGTTTATGAACTATCCGCAGCGGTTGTGTTTACAGGGCATATTAGACAGTGTTTCAAAAGCTAACAACAAAGCTGGCAGCATTGAACAAAAGCTTGGTGATTTTTATGCTTCAGGCATGGATACAAATACCATCAATCAACGCGGCTACAATCCAATAAAATCAATACTTGCACGCATTGACAGTATCACCGATGTTACTTCTATGATAAAGTTTGTAGCCAACCAGTCGAAGGTGTTTAATAATTCTGTTGTGGCGTTTTATGTAGGGCCCGATAATAAAAACAGCAACCTCAATATTGCACATATTGGTCAGGCAGGCATTGGCTTACCCGAAAGAGATTATTACTTCGAAACAAATCCTTCAAGCGTTGGCATTCAGCAGGCATATAAAACATATCTCGCCAAACTATTTCAGCTTACAGGCACTGATGCCGCAACAGCAACAAAAAATGCTGATATAGTTTACAACATAGATAAGCAACTCGCATCATCCCACAGAAATAATATTGAACTCCGCGATGTAAATGCAAACTATAATAAAATGGCTGTTGCAACCCTTGCAAAACAGGAACCCAACATCGGCTGGCAAAATGTTTTGAATGATATGGGCGCAAAAACAGATTCAATTGATGTGGGCCAGCCGGCTTATTATATTAAGCTGAATACTGCTTTAAAAACAATGCCCATCAGTGATTGGAAAACTTACCTGAAAGCTTATACCATCAGCAATTATGCAGATATATTAAGCAAGCCTTTTGTTGATGCGGCTTTTGAATTCAATAAAGTGCTTACAGGACAGGCGGTGCAAAAAACACGCGGCGAAATAATGGCAAGCGCGGTGGACAATTCATTAGGTGAAGCGCTTGGCCAGATATATGTAAAAAAATATTTTGGTGAAGATGCCAAAAAACGTGTGGAGGAGCTGGTGAATAACCTGCAAAAAGCAATGGCTGCAAGAATGGATAAGCTTGACTGGATGAGCGACAGCACCAAACAAAAATCAAAAGAGAAATTGTTTGCCATCACAAAAAAAATTGGTTATCCTGATAAGTGGAGAGACTACAGTAACGTAACTGTTGCAAAAGATAAATACTTTGAGAATGTGGTGTCGGCTAGTGCAAATAACTACCAGTTTGAAATTAACAAGCTCAATAAGCCTGTTGATAAAACAGAGTGGTTTAATACGCCTTCAACGGTTACCGCATATAACAATCCATCTGCTAATGAAATTGTTTTTCCCGCGGGTATTTTACAGCCGCCTTACTTTGATAACAATGTTGATGATGCGCTTAACTATGGCGGCATCGGCATGGTAATAGGCCATGAGATAACCCATACGTTTGATGACCAGGGCGCCCAGTATGATAAAGAAGGCAACGTAAAAAACTGGTGGGCAAAGGCAGATTACGATAAGTTCAAAGCAAAAACACAAAAGATAATTGACCTCTATAACACGTTTACCGTGCTGGATACCGTGCATGTAAAAGGTGCCATGACGGTTGGCGAAAATGCTGCAGACATTGGCGGTGTTGCTATGGCGTATGATGCCTTTAAATTAACCAAAGAAGGGCAGGATACCACGAAGATTGGCGGCTACACACCAGACCAGCGCTTCTTTATTTCCGTGGCGCATATATGGCGCGTAAAAATGAAAGATGAGTTCTTGCGCCTGTGGATTAACAACAACCCGCACTCACCACCCATGTGGCGTGTAAACAGCCCGCTGATGAACAATCCGCATTTTTATGCCGCATTTAATATACAACCCGGCGACAGCAATTATTTGGCGCCGGATAAAAGGGTACAGATCTGGTAAGCGGTACGTTATAAACGTCATTGTGAGGAGGCACAACGAAGCAATCTCATAAATTAATTAGATTGCTTCACTACGTTCGCAATGACGATTTGGGGCTCTCAGCAGTTGTACAACAATCGTCTGCAGTTCCGGCTATCCGTTGCTACTCCGCCGCAAAGCCAGCACACAAACCTTCAGCCGGGTATCCGCTTCTATCCGGCAGCCGTTAATCTGTTGAAAATGCATTCAACAAAAAAGATTTGGTTCGTATCAACATAATCAGGGCGATAATAGATAAACTCATCAATTATGTTTTAGCAGACCGGCTTAGTCCAAGTTATTTTTCAAAAACATAATCAAATCTCAGATTCGCATTTCTAAGAACTAATTGTTTTATTATTGCGTTTTTTAATCACCGATTCATAAATTATATAGAATGAAAAAATCAATAATTACTGTTATTGTTATTACAGGTATTTTTCTTGGCTCATGTAAAGGAAAGCACGAAGACAAAACGGCCACAACAACCGATCAAACGCAGGCAGGCAGTTCAACTCCGGCTGCAGCAGCACCAGCACCAGCATCTAATATGACCATTACAGCAACGCCGGACACTGCCACACTGGGCAAGAACAGCGAGCTTGTGATTACAGTAAAAAACTTTAAGGCATTACAACTTTCAGACCCTGATGGTAAAGTTACAGGCACAGAATTAACCTACGATATACAGGCAACCAACAAAGGTGCAATGGGTTCTGGCAACATAACCATCAACCCTGACAATTACCGGTTAGAACTGGATAACGGCACCAAAATTTCCCACGAAAGTTATAATAGTTTTAATGTAGATGCAGAAGCCACGGCATCATCAACAGGTAATAAATTTAAGCTTGACCCCGGCGTAAAACCGGTGGCGCTGGATTTATTTTATGATGAAACAAGAGCGGTAATAAAACTTACTGTTCAATAAAAAATATACGAAAAATCAATCCGCCGCTTTTAGTCTTACGGCAAACAGCTTTAATAAGCCAAAACCACAAATTCCTCGCTGTGTTAACAGCTGGCAACTTGAAACCACAGGACAGGGAAGATTATTTGTATAAAAATAAAACCCACTAAAACATATCTAATTTTCTAAAAAATCCATATCGGTTTCACCGAAAACCTTCTCGGTTTTACCAAAATCCTGTTCGGTTTCATCAAAAGTCATATCGGTTTCACCCAATTCCTTCCCGGTTTTCACAAAAACCTGTTCGGTTTTATTAAAAGTCAGATGGGTTTCCACAAAAGTCTTAAGGTTTTGCATTAAATCCTTAAGGCTTTCGCTTAAAGCGACATTGTTCTAACCCAAGCAACAAGAAACATTAATTAAAGCAGGAACACATTAGATTTAATTTATTATTTAACTATTTAAATTTAAAATTATGCAACGACTTGCCACAGGTATGATTAATGGTATCTCAGCCGATACCAAAACTTTTCCCAATCCCCGGTTGATGTAGCCACACCTACTAACCTTAATGAAGGACTGACGGAAGCCATACCCAAAGCACACACCGGAGATAAAACGGCGGCTGCAAATCTTCTTAACATTGAAAAACAATGGGACGGCGCTTTTCGCAGCACCGCAAAATATGTAGGTACCATTGCCAACGGTAATGAAGCGGTTATCCGCCAGGGCGGCTGCACACCCACCAAAGGCGATACAAGCCCGTCACAAATACCCGGCGACTGTAAAAATGTGCAGGTAGCAGCAGAGCACGGTCATGGCACTGCCAGCGTTGGCTGCGATGCGGATGCATCAGTAAAATCTTATTTATACATAGCTTCTACCGGCGGCGCTACCATAAAACAGGATGGCGACACCATTGTAATTACAGTGGGCAACGAAATCATTTATGTGCAGGCAGATACGCATCGCAAGGCGTTGCTGCATAATCTTGAAAGTGGTGTTAAACTGAATGTAAGTATGCTTGGTTTAAATGCTGCAGGGGCTGCGGGCCGCTGAGCGCAGCGCAACAGGTGATACCGCAATAAAAACTATCGTGTTAAAAAAAACCGCCGGCTTAGTAACGGCGGTTTTTTATTTAAGGAATGCCGCTATTACCGGTAACCCGGCTTGGCGAAGTGTTCGCATCTTTCTGCGAAGTTTGCAACTTCTGCGCATTTGGTATTGAAAAAAAGCAGTTCGCAAAAGGCAGGTTTAAACGTAATTTCTCGCCCTATAAAATGCCTCAACAGCAGCTATGTTGTTAATAAAATTATTACCATTAAGTAATAATCTATGGCATAGTAGTTGAAATTATAAGCTTAAACCTTTAAAAATAAATTCATGAAAAAGTCATTTCTAAGTTTAGTTGCAGCAACAGGTATAGCAGTTGCAGCATTTTCAGCAAGCGGAAACCATAATCATTTTAAATCTAGCTATCAGCCGTTAGTGGATACAGTTCCGTCTATGTCATCTCAAACAGATGGCTCAATTAACGGGAACAGCGGTACAAATAGTTCAGGTATAAATGGCGGTAGTTCTACAATGAATAATTCAAGTTCAGGCACAGGTACTTATTCAGGCAGCTCATCCGGGATGAACAATGGATCAGCAACTGATACAACGGGTACCGGAACATCGGGTATGCGTCATAAAAGCAGCAGCATGCATCATAAAAAAAGCAGCAGCTCTCATAGTAATTCAAGTAACAGTATGAATAACAGAATAGATTCTACATCTTCAACACCTCCACAACGCTAAAAGTTAACAAGAATCTTTTAAAGCCTTTGTGTTAAACAAAGGCTTTTTTGTTGGTGGTATGCCCTGCTAAATAAAAAAATAATATGTGCAATTAAACTATGCAAGCAATTCCGGTTCTATTGTATATAAATTTAAATAATTAAACAATGAAAAAAGTTATCATTTCTGCTTTTGCTGCTATTATTACTTTGGGTTCTTTTGCACAAACAGGCCCCGGCCATCAGCGTACACATATTATGCGTCATCCCCGTGTAAACGAGGTGAACAAGCGCGAAGACAACCAGGAAAAACGTATTACCGCCGATAAGAAAGATGGTGATATTACAAAAGCACAGGCACATTCAGACCGCACAGACCTGAGAAATATAAACCGAGAAAAAAGAGCAATGCGCAAACAAGACGGTTCACATCTTACAAAAACAGATAAGAAAGATTTGAATCAACAGTTAAATGCGAACAGTCAAACAATTAAGCATCAGTAAACCGGTTGCTTATATTTTTATAAAAGAAAGGCTATTTCAATTTAGAAATAGCCTTTCTTTTTTGTTACAACTGCTTACATATATTGCTTTACCTGTAAGCAGCTCTTTTAAACAGAAGCTATTAGATGTTTTTACCAGGCGATAAGGTACTGCTTTCATGTATTACCCTGTCAAACCTGCGGATAAAAAGATTGGCTTTAAAGTTGAACAAATATGAATCTAAATAAAAATTATGTCAAGTGAAAAAGCAATACTTGCCGGTGGTTGTTTCTGGGGAGTAGAAGAATTAATAAAAGATCTTCCCGGTGTAACCTCCACTGTGGTTGGCTATACAGGGGGCGATGTAAAGAATGCAACCTATCGCAATCATGGCACACATGCGGAAGGGATTGCTATTAGTTTTGATAATGAAAAGTTGTCTTATCGCAAGTTGCTGGAGTTTTTCTTCAAGATTCATAATCCCACAACAAAAAACCGGCAGGGCAATGATGTTGGTACTTCCTATAGGTCAGCTATTTTTTATTTAACTGAAGAACAAAAGAAAACAGCGCAGGAATTAATCAGTGAAATGAATACTTCCGGTAAATGGCCGGGACAAATTGTAACCCAGGTAGAACCTGCCTCAGACTTTTGGGATGCTGAAGAAGAACACCAGGATTATTTACAAAAACATCCGTACGGTTATACCTGCCATTATATAAGGCCCGAATGGCAGCTACCTGCATTAAGCAAAGCATAGTTATTTAAAGCTGAATAGTGCGGTTACTTTAATATAAACCTGCATAATTCATTTAAATCACTAAACGGAGCAACGATATTTCCATTGCTGATAAGCTTATAGAGGTTATTCTTTTCAACCTCTACTTCATAATTATTTTGAAGCTTTACATGATTGCCATCTATAGCAACGATTTCGATTTCGTACACTTTTAAAGCTTCAATTAATATTTCTAAAGAAGACATGCCTTTTTATTTCACAAACTCATAATTGCTTCATATAACAAACCGGCCTTTATTTTACCGCGGCTATAGCAGCTATATAATCAGGCTCCTGGCCTATCTCGGGCACTTGTTGTTCATAAACAACTTTGCCTTCAGGATTAACAACAATTACCGCCCGACTTAATAAACCTCGCATTGCACCGTCCGTCATTTGAACACCATAAGTATTTCCAAAGTCAGTCCTGAAATCAGAAAGCATAACAACATGGTTGATGCCTTCAGCGCCGCAAAATTGTTTTTGTGCAAAAGGCAAGTCTTTAGAAATGCAAAGCACTGTAGTATTATTCATACCGGCTGCATCTTCATTAAATTTTCTTACAGATTTAGAACAAACACCTGTGTTTACACTCGGAAAAATATTCATGATAATATATTTCCCTTTGAAATCGGCGAACGTTTTTTCAGAGAGGTCTACGCCGGTTAAAGTAAAATCTTTAATCATTGTTCCAACAGCAGGTAACTTGCCCGACGTATGAATAGTGTTGCCCCCTAAAGTAATTGTCGTTCCATTTGTAGTATTCATGTTTGATGTTTTAAGGTTATCTGTATTAGTTTGTGCAAAACAATCTGTTGCACTAA
Source organism: Chitinophagaceae bacterium (assembly GCA_903642275.1). Lineage (GTDB taxonomy): Bacteria > Bacteroidota > Bacteroidia > Chitinophagales > Chitinophagaceae > Parafilimonas. The sequence goes on along the minus strand of CAHJWK010000038.1, from coordinate 5,448 downwards.
ATGAGCCGACAAATAATAACAGGCTTATTATTGCAGGTATGTTTTTCTTTTTCATAATTTAAAGTATGTAAAGATTGTGCCGAATGCATTAAAAGTAATTATATGAAAGCTTTTTGTGAAGTATTTTAGGACACACATATTACTATTAGAGTACAGGAGTAACTACAATAAAAAGCAGTTGTTTTAATAAGCATTATTTAACAATTAAATAAAACATGCTGGCAACACTTTGTAAAATTGATAAATAAGCAGGCAATATTTTTAAGTCATCATCATGAAAGAATATCATAAACTATAACAGTATTATAATGCTTTCAAAGCCTGCTTCTGTTTATTTACATTTGCGTTAGAAAGTTTAATATGAATTTACAGGATAAATTAAAAATTATGTCTGACACAAAAATAGCAGAACAGGAAAAATTTTTGCAGGATAATGCATATAAAGATGGAGTTGTTACATTGCCATCAGGTTTGCAATACCTTATCTTAAAAGAAGGTGATGGTGAAAAGCCAGGCGCCACAACAATGGTTACCGTACATTATGAAGGAAGCCTTATCAATGGAAAAGTTTTCGATAGCTCTTATAAGCGGGGACAACCTGCAACTTTTGGTGTACACCAGGTTATATCAGGGTGGACAGAAGCGTTGCAATTAATGCCTGTTGGCAGCAAGTGGAGATTATTTATACCTTCTTCATTAGGTTATGGCACAAGAGGTGCCGGCGGTTCTATACCACCTAATGCTACTTTAATTTTTGATGTTGAGTTAATAAGTATGCGTTAATGCAACGTGCTTATGCTTGGTGAATTCATGATAGTTTACTTCTAATTACAACTATAAGCAAGTTCAGCAATGTGAAGATTTCTTTTTTCAGGTTGATAATATTGATAGGCAGCGGCAATTTCATCAAGCAAAGAAAAAATAGCTTCTTTATCTTTCAGGGTAACAAGTTTTAAGCGATATTCTTTTATGCTTGGCAATCCTTTAAGATAGTTTGTATAATGCCTGCGCATTTCAAGCACGCCAAGTATTTCACCTTTCCATTCAATACTGCGTTGCAAATGTTTTTTTATAACATTGATGCGTTGTTCAATAGTTGGTGCAGCTAAATGTTCGTTTGTTTGCAGGTAATGTTTTATTTCATTGAATACCCATGGATAACCGATTGCAGCTCTGCCAATCATTATACCATCAACATCATAACGGTTCTTATATTCTAAAGCTTTTTCAGGCGAATCAATATCGCCGTTACCAAAGATCGGAATGCAAATACGCTGATTATTTTTTACCTCAGCAATCAGGCGCCAGTCTGCTTCGCCTTTGTATAACTGGCTGCGTGTTCTGCCATGAATGGACAATGCTTTTATACCAACATCCTGCAAACGTTCCGCCACTTCAACAATATTTTTGTTTGATTCATCCCAACCCAAACGCGTTTTAACAGTAACAGGCAATGATGTTGAGTTAACGCATGCTTTTGTTAGGCGCACCATCATATCAACATCTTTTAGCACCGCAGCACCGGCGCCTTTGCTCACTACTTTTTTAACGGGGCAACCAAAATTTATATCCAGCAAATCAGGCTGTACAGCATCAACAATTCTTGCGCTCATTGCCATTGCTTCTTCATCACCGCCAAATATTTGTATTCCCACAGGTCGCTCATAATCAAAGATGTCAAGCTTCTGTTTACTCTTTATTGCATCGCGTATTAAACCTTCGCTTGAAATAAATTCAGTGAACATTAAATCTGCACCATTGTCTTTACACACTGCACGAAAAGGTGGATCACTTACATCTTCCATTGGTGCAAGCAATAAAGGAAAGTCAGGTAGTGATATATTGCCAATGTTTATCATCGATATAAATGAGTTGCAGTGTACAACATGCAGTTTAAATTCGTGCCCAAAATTAAGCTATACAAATTTTATGTTTGATTATGATGTTAGTGATAAGCAGCGTTATTCACCCTGGGCACAGTTTGCAATGTTATTATGTTTATGCGGCGTTGGATTATTTGCGGCAGCTTTAATAAGCCTCTTTATTACGCTTTCATGGCTTCATGTGCCGTTTAAAAAATTGCATGATGCTTTATTAACAAGTGATAATGCAAATCTTTCAAGATTCCTGCAATTTATCTCCACGCTTTTTTTTATGGCTTTGCCGGCATTAATTTTTGCGCGTATTATAAACCGTAAGCCTTTTGCTTACATTGGTTTTAATAACGCAATCAGCGGCAAGCAGGTTTTTATTATAATTGGTATTGTTGTAATTGGATTGATATTAAGCGCCGCATTAAGCGAGGTGAATGCAATCATCCCTTTATCAAAATCTTTAGAAGCTTATTTTAAAGCACTGGAAGATGAATATAATAGAGAAGTTTTTGCTATTGCGAATATGAAAACAGTGCAGGATTACATTATATCATTAATAATAATTGCCCTGCTGCCGGCTATGTTTGAAGAGATGTTGTTTCGCGGAGCATTGCAGCCAGTAATGATTAACCTAACTAAAAATGCTGTTGCAGGTATTATAGTAACAAGCATTTTATTCAGTGCATTGCACGGTTCTTATTATGGCTTTTTACCAAGAATTGGGTTAGGTTTAATTCTCGGATTTATTTATTACTTCAGTAAAAATTTATGGCTTTCTATCATCTTTCATTTTTTAAATAATGCGTTAGGCATAACACAGATGTTTGCGTTAAGCAGGCGTGGCATGTTAACGTTAAAAGCCATGAACGATGATACCCTGCCTTTATATTATGGATTGATTGCGCTGCTTGCGTTATTTGTTGCCTTCAGGTTTTTTAAAAAGGAAAGTGAAGTAGTGATTTCGATGCATAATCTGTAACAGTAATCACGCTTACTTTAACATAACTTCTCTTATATATTTTACAGGTGCACTGCCATAACTTAAAAATTTTTCATGAAAATCTTTAATGTTATAACTACTGCCCAATTTATTTTTATAGGCCTCGCGCAGCGCCAGTATATCGCTTACGCCATTAAAATAAGAACACAATTGCACCTGTGAAACAGATGCACGGTGAAATTTTTCTTTTATTTGCGCATCTTCCTGGAAAGTTTGATTCTTCAATAATTTATACACATCATCTTCACTGTAATTCAAGCACTGGATGCCATAATCAATCAACACATTACTGCATTCCCGCAGCCGCCATTTGTATAACGTAAGCCAAAGCTCAGGCGCATTATTTCCCCAGCCATTTTCCATCATCAGCTGTTCGCAATACACCGCCCAGCCTTCAATCATAGCACCGTTACCAAACACAGATTTTATTATACTGCCTGATTTATTGTTGTATGCGCTCTGCATGCAATGCCCGGGCATACCTTCATGTATGGAAAGAAACTGCAGCGAGTATGTATTGTATTCACGCAACTCGCTTTCAGCATCTGCTGCAGGCATTTTAGAAAGATCCGTTACGTTATAATAAGTGGTTCCGGTTTTTTGATATGGCGGGATAAACTCTGCATTAGCAAGCGAAACACCGGCCATGAATGCGGGCATGGTACGTACCTTTAATGAAGTTGTTGTATCATAATTAAAAAGATTCTTAGCGATGATGAAGCGTTCAAGATCATGTACCAGTTTTGTGGCTGTATCAACTACATGTTGTGGTGAAGCATGATTCAACGAAAGCTTGTCCAGTACATCTTTAATTAATACCAGCGAATCAGTTGGCTTTTCCATATTATCATAATACTTCTGCCATAAATTATTTGCAATTGCAAACATCTGCTGATGGTAATAATTTTTGGCAGAATCTGCTTTGGCGAATAATTGTTCAGGCGTAATGTCAGTTACTAAATCATATTTAAATTTCTGTCCGAACAATGTTTTACCAATCCTGAAATCACTAAATGCATACGTTGTATCAGCCATCATTTTTTGTAAAAAATCAACGTAGTTTTTTATGGCTGATGTAGTGGCTGTAATACGTTGCTGCAATGTGTCTTTCTCAATCTGGTTTAATGAAGAATTGTTTATTGAATCTGACAGGGCGCTGCCAAATACATCGAGGCTGCCGTTGTTTTGAGCAATCGCTAGTTGCGTATATTCTTTGGTTGGATGATTGATAATCTTTTCTGCAGCCAGATAAAAATCATTTGCATGTTGTATATGATTGGATAATGTTTGCAGGCGTTGTGTAAGCGGCGCATAATTCTGTGTAAGCAGGTAATAACATTCACCGCCCAGATTATAAGATGAAGGATCCCGCTGCTGCGATTTGAAAGTATCAATATACCAGATGGCGCTTTGCAACTGGTTTTGAATAATATTATAGTTTATTTTATTAGCATCAGATAAATCATCAAACTTATAATTGTGCAGGCTGTCAATCCACTGTTTTTAAAACGATACACTGCCCGCAAATGCAGCACTGCCGGGTATTACAAGCGAATCATAATATTTTCCATAGCCGGCGAAAATGGCAGCGGATGGATTTGCTTTCCAGTAAGCATCTAAAAAACGTGGCTGAAAATTATCAAACGAAGTGTTTATGTCTGCATCATTTATCTGTTTATTTTTCATATCGCATGAAAAGCATGTAAACAGTACAAAACAGGCAGCTAAATATTTATTCATACAATTATTTTAATTAAAGATATTTATTTGCTTAATTAAGTGATGTGTTACTTAAAGCATTAGTATAAACATGATACAATTTTCAAAGCGTTTGCAATCAATAGATGTATTCAGGGCCATTACTATGTTCTTCATGATTTTTGTAAACGATATTGATGAAGTAAACAACATACCTGAATGGATTAAGCACGTAAAAGAAAATGTAGATGGGTTAGGCTTTGCTGATACAATTTTTCCGGGATTTCTTTTTATAGTCGGGCTTTCAATTCCTTTTGCTTTAAACAAAAGAATGCAGTCTGGTGAAAGCAAAACTAACATCGCAGCGCACATAATTATGCGTTCATTAGCGCTTATTATTATGGGTGTTTTTCATGTTAATCTTGAGCATTACAGCCATGCCGCATTATTGCCGCACCCGGCTTTTGAAATATTAATTACAGTTGCTTTTTTTCTCATCTGGTTAGATTATAAACCAGGTTTTAAAAAAACAAATCAATACATATTGCAGGCAATAGGTGTAATTATTTTAACTGTAATGGCTGCTTTATATAAAGGAGAATCGCATGGGCAGATTGTTGGTATGCGCCATTACTGGTGGGGCATTTTAGGTTTAATAGGCTGGGGTTATTTAACCTGCGCTTTATTTTATCTTATAACAAACGGCAGGTTTTATTTACAGATTGCAGCGCTTATATTTTTTCTCGCTTTTAATGTTCTTGTTCATAGCCAGCCTGATGATTTTTTAGAATCTATAAAAAATTATATCTGGTTAACAGGCAATGGTTCAATGGCTGCCTTTATTATGGCAGGAACGGTGATTTCACTTATTTATCT
>CAHJWK010000037.1 GCA_903642275.1 Chitinophagaceae bacterium | reverse complement strand
GTAAACAATGATTATGCTTATGTTGATGATATATCACAATCAAACGCAGACAGGCTTTACTACCGTTTGCAGGAAGTAGATAATGATGGTAAATTTAATTACAGTGGCGTAAAGATTATAAGCTTAAACAAGAACAACATTTTATTTAGCATTTCTCCTAACCCTGCAAAAGATTATATAAACATTGTTGCGTCAGATAATGTTACTGATGCACAGGTAAGCGTAACAGATATGAACGGCAGGATGCTTTATACAGGTAAACAAAACTTTACTGCCAATCAACAGATAAAAATACCTGCATCACAATTTTCGAAACAGGTTTTAATTGTAACAGTTAATACAAGCAATGGCAAACAAGAATTTAAAGTGGTGAAAGAATAATTGCAGTTACAATAAATGAATTTTAAAAGCCGCCTTGCGGCGGCTTTTTTATGTGGAATTATTTCTTTATAAATTTTTAAAGCTGTTTACATTTATCATAAATTTTTCCGTCATTCATTTTATCCGTTTACTTAATTATTATGAGCAACTTTAATCTGGTTCATTCTTAAAAGCAGTTACTAATTTAATTATTTGCAGCCTGAAATGTAACCGACAATTATATTATTTACACATTGCTGAATATGGATGAAAGTTTAGTCATTTTAATAAAAGAAATTAGAATTTAAATCAAAAAGCTTATTTTTTTTTAAAAATTATCACATACATATATTTACAAAAAAACCTTATGACAAAAACTTTACGATTTTTACTCGCTGCTTTTCTTTTATTCTCTTTTCATTCATCCTTTGCCCAGGTAACGCTTATATCTGATAGCAAAGGTATTAACGGTGGGTTTGCATTACCAGGTGGTAAACCATACTTACTAAGTAATTCCGGCTTGCTTTATTCTATCGACGGTACTTCTGCCAGTGTTATCAGCAATAAAGTATTTAGGAAAGGTGATTCTTCAGCTGGTGCGATTTATAAGGGAGAATTTTATTTTCCAGGATTCGATTCAACCAATCATCAAAGATTGTGGGCTACTGATGGTGTTACAATGCGCATGGTTAAAGATATAAACCCTTCCGGTTATGCTGATATTTTGCATTTCTTTTCATTTAATAATCTGCTTTACTTTACGGCTAATGATGGTGTACATGGTATTGAATTATGGGTTACAGACAGTACTACGGCAAACACGCATTTGGTTACAGATATCAACGGCAGCTCAACATCAAGTTTCAATGATAATGTACTCTTTTTTATAAATGGTAGTTATGTATTATTTAGTGCCACCGGTGCCGGTTCAGTGCCCGGTTTTTATAAGCTTACTTCATCCGGCGTCTCTCTTATAAAAAACAATATTACATTAAACCTTGGCTATTATGCATCAGGCACCAGTTATCTTGCAGGTACAGGGCTTGGTTCAAAAGTAATATTTGGAGGTAAGGCAGCCGGATTTTCTACTGACCTGCAAGTATGGACTACTGATGGCACGGCGGCAGGTACTTTTATGCTTAAAGACTTTGGTGCAAATTCATTTAAAACTAATGTACTTCCACAGTTTACTTATCTTAATGGTAAAGTGCTTTTTGATGGTTACAGTGCTGCAACAGGAACTGAATTATGGAGTACTGACGGCACCGTAGCCAATACAGTTTTATTAAAAGATATAAATGATTCTGCCAATGGCTCATCTAATCCTGACCTGTTTAATTCTGTTGTACTTAATAATAAATTATATTTTGATGCATACAATTCAGCATATGGTTACGAATACTGGAGTACCGATGGTACTGGTACAGGTACAACATTATTAAAGGATATAAACCCTGGTAATGGAAATGACACGCCAGCAGTGTTTTTAAACCAGGGGGCATCAAACAGGGTATTTCAAAGCGGAAGTTATATTGACAATACTAATTTTACCAAATTTTATTCAACCTATAACGGCAAATTTTATTTTACTGCTAACGATGGAACCAATGGCAGGCAACTGTGGAGCTCAGACGGTACTACAGCGGGCACACAATTGGTAAAAATTATTAATCCTAAAGGAGATGCTTTTGCTACTGAAATTTATACTGCTTTTTTTACTACCACGGGTATTTATTTCCAGGCATTTGATAGCACTGATGGCACAGAACCCTGGGTTACTAACGGCACATCATCTGGCACAAGCAGGGTTTATGATGTTAATCGCGGCATTGGCGGCTCCTATCCTTCTTTTCTGTTTGTTTACAATAGCCAATTATATTTTACAGCAACTAATAATGATACAACTTTTCAATTGTATAAGATAAATACTCCGCTTACAGTATTGCCGGTTACGTTGCTTAATTTTAATGTGGTTAAACAAAACAACACAGCGCAACTTACATGGCAAACAGCAAATGAAATAAACACATCTTACTTTAATATTCAGCGCAGCACAGATGGAAGAAGTTTTGCAACTGTTGGTAGGGTTGAAGCAAAGGGCAGCAATAAGGTAAATAATGATTATGCTTATGTTGATGATATATCGCAATCAAACGCAGACAGGCTTTATTACCGTTTGCAGGAAGTGGATAATGATGGCAAGTTTAACTACAGTGGTATAAAGATTATAGAGTTAAATAAAAACAGCATTTTATTTACTATCTCTCCTAATCCGGCAAAAGATTATATAAACATTGTTGCATCAGATAATATTGCCAATGCACAGGTAAGCGTAACAGATATGAACGGCAGGATGCTTTATACAGGTAAACAAAACTTTACTGCCAATCAACAGATAAAAATACCAACATCACAATTTGCAAAACAGGTATTAATTGTAACTATTAATACAACCAATGGCAAACAGGAATTTAAAGTAGTGAAAGAATAATTGCAGTTACAATAAATGAATTTTAAAAGCCGCCGCAAGGCGGCTTTTTTTTGTTAAAAATATTTTTGCAAATGATTAAAGCTATCTACATTTACCGCAAATTCTTCAGCGTAATTATATTATCCGTCACTTAAAACTTTATATGAGCAAAATAATTTTACCCATGCTTTCAAAATGTTTATCATTTTAATTATTTGCTGTCTAAAAACTAACCTGCAAACGTGCTCATTCCACATTTAATATTAATCTAATCTTTAATTACAAAGCATATAATATTTTGTGAATTTTCAATACATAAAAATTGAATGACAATTTTGCTTTGTTAAAAAAAATCTTCTTTTAATTTTAATCATAATAAAACAAACCACATGAAGAAAACAAATTTTACACATTTAATTATGCTTACGGGCATAGTAATCTTAAGCAATTTATGTTTAACACAACTCAATGCCCAAACGGAATGGAAAGAGTTAACTGCTACCGGCAGCTCCCATGTAAGTACAACGATAAATTATGGACTTTTAACAAAAGACAAATCTGGTAATATTTATGCAGCATTAGGCACCGGTATATTTAAATGGAATGGCAGTTCATGGACTGAATTAGGTTCTAATGCCGGTGCTTTAAATGCATCTTCTACTAGTGGCATTAGTGCTATTATTACAGATAATAATGGAAATGTGTATGCTGCCTGCTATTTTCCTGGCAGAACACCAGCTTACCAGGTAGTAAAATGGGATGGCAGCAAATGGTCTGAATTAGGTTCAGGCAATACAGATTTAAATGCTAACAGCACTATCTCTACCCTCACTATAGATAAACAGGGAAATATTTATGCAGCCGGAATTTTTACTAATGGAACAGGCAATGCCTACATTGCCAAATGGAACGGGCTTTTTTGGGCTGAACTGGGCAATGATGTAGGTACAGGTTCTTTGCCTGCAACCTATGATATTTTATCAATAGCAACAGATTCATCTGGTAATGTATATGCAGGCGGTTATACTATTGGTGTCGAAAAATGGAACGGCACTCAATGGTCGGCTGTAGGCAGCCTGAATCAGATATACGCGAATGATTTAGTTATTGACAACAAAACAAATATTTATGTAAGCAATGAGAACGAAGTATTTGAATGGAGTGGTACTACATGGACACAACTGGGTACCGGTAACAATGCATCTTTATCTCCTAATGCATTGGCACTTGATGCAAAGGATAGTTTATATGAAAGTTCTTTAGAAACAGCTGTTCAAAAATGGAATGGTACTGCATGGGTTCCAATAGGAAACTACAATGATAATAATATAGCAAGGTCTTTAACAATTGATAAAACAGGAAATATTTATACTTCTGCAACGTCATTCTTTATAAGCGGAGAATTAGGAACAGAATATACTTATGTAGCAAAATGGAATGGAAATGCCTGGGCTGAAGCTGGAAACATAAATGCTGCTTTAAATCCAACATCAAGTATTCTTACAACTGCAAACGATAAAGCCGGGAATGAATATGCAGCAGGAGATTTTATCGACACAGCCGGTAAAGCATATGTTGCAAAATGGAATGGCAGTGCCTGGTCTGAATTAGGTACCGGTGATAACGCTTTAAACGCAAATGGCGAAATTGATGTAATAACAACCGATGGCTCAGGTAGTATATATGCAGCCGGCGGTTTTAAAAACGGCAGTGTAAGAACATATGTAGCAAAATGGAACGGGACTAACTGGTCTGAAATAGGTGGTGGCACTATCGGGGCATTGTTTGCAAATGGTAGTATTTTATCAATTGCAGTTGATGCCAAAGGCAATGCTTATGCTGCAGGAAATTTTACAAACACTTCAGGTAAATATTATGTAGCAAAATGGAACGGCACAGCCTGGGCAGAACTTGGCAGTGGTGCATCAGCTTTAAATGCAAATGCAGTTATTTATTCTATTTGTTTAGATACAAAAGGCAATGTGTATGCTGCAGGAAATTTTAGGAACGCAAATGTTAATAATTATGTAGCTAAATGGAATGGCACTACATGGGCTCAACTGGCTGGCAGCTCAGACGTGGGTTTTTTCAGTAATGCAACCATTTATGCAATTACATCAGATTCATCAGATAATATTTATGCAAATGATGATTTAGAAACTGGTATAGGCAAATGGAACGGAACTGCATGGTCTAAGTTAGGTAGTGATTTTGCTAATTTTGGTTTTATAAGTTCAATTAAAACAGATAAATCTGGCAATGTATACGCAGCGGGTGGTATTTATGACGATTCTAACCGGGTTACAGTACAAAAATGGAACGGTACAAGCTGGAGTGAACTGGGTTATGGCTTTGGTTCGGGTAGTAATGAAATCAATTCAATTAATATTGATGAAACGAAAGGTTATATTTATGCAGGTGGAACATTTGAAAATTCTAGAGGGTATGATTATGTAGCTTATAACTCAACTAACGGCATTTTACCACTTTCATTTGTTTCGTTTACCATACAAAAACAAGACAATACAGCAAAGCTTAACTGGCAAACCGCAAATGAAATAAATACTTCATACTTTAATATTCAGCGCGGCACAGATGGAAGAAGTTTTTCTAACATTGGTAAGGTCACAGCAAAGGGCAGCAATAAAGTAAACAATGATTATGCTTATGTTGATGATATATCACAATCAAACGCAGACAGGCTTTACTACCGTTTGCAGGAAGTGGATAATGATGGTAAGTTTAACTATAGTGGTATAAAGATTATAGAGTTAAATAAAAACAGCATTTTATTTACCATCTCTCCTAACCCGGCAAAAGATTTTATAAACATATCTGCATCTGGCACTGTTGCCAACGCACAGGTAAGCGTAACAGACATGAACGGCAGGATGCTTTATACAGGTAAGCAAAACTTTGTAGTTAATCAACAAATAAAAATACCAACATCACAATTTTCCAAACAGGTTTTAATTGTAACTATTAATACAGGTAATGGTAAACAGGAATTTAAAGTAGTTAAAGAGTAGGGCTATAATTTTAAAATAATTTAAAGCCACCGTAAGGTGGCTTTTTTGTTAACTCATTATATATCGAATCTGAATTCATTATAGTAATGTATATTATTGTTAATTATTATTTGATTTATTTAAAATAATGTGATAGCATTGTTGCCTGAAGCTGAAGGGTTTTGTGTTGCAGAGTACTTATTATTAACAACAAATAAATGTTCTGTATGAAAACAAAATTTTATCCCACTTGATTTTGAATTGTATCGCCTGATTTATCTCCCGTTGCTTAAACTCATTTATCCTTTTAATTGTTAACTTAAAACTTCAAATATGAAATCTTTTTTTATACCTTTTAAAGCTTTAGTTTTATTTATATTGTTATTTAGTTTTTCAACCAAACTATTTGCAGATACAAATGTAAATGGCGCTGTAAGCGGAACATGGACAGTTGCAAACAGCCCTTATGTAATTACAGGTACAGCAATAGTTGGGGCTGGTCAAACTTTAACTATTCAACCTGGCGTTACAGTAGAAATTACTACCGGAGCAATTCAACTTGATGTGCAGGGAACTTTAAACGCTATAGGTACAACAGCCGACAGTATTAATTTTGTTAGAGCAGGCGGTTATTATGGCACTGGGCAAATACAACCTATCTACTTTGAAGCAGCGAGTGAAAACTCTGTTATTAAATACGCAAATTTTAATGGGCTTGGATGGTATTATAATACTGATGTTACTTATGCCATATATATAAATTCAACAAGTTGCAGTATTTCTAATTGTACTATAGAAAACTCAAGAGGTACAGCCATTGGTATTAACGAAACTGCTAAACCAATAATAACAAATAATAAATTTTTAGCTAACTCTAATTTTGATATCATAAATCATCCGGATGAACTAAAAAATATTTTAGGAAACGATAGTCTTAAAATTGGTTTGTATGAAAGCCTTGTTGCAATTGCAACAACGGATACTTTAAAAGCAAATAATTATTATTATGCCTTGAAAAGCACAATAACAATTCCTGTAACTAAAACGCTTATAGTTAATCCGGTGCAAAAGTTGAAATTCAAACTGGTGGAATAGAATTAATTGTTCAGGGAACTTTAAAAGCTATAGGACAAAGTGGAAATAATATTCAAATTGTACCTTTTGGGGGCTATTACGGTACTGGTCAAATTGTTCCAATTTCTTTTGAATCTACAAGCCAGAATTCTATTTGCCAGTATGTTACTTTTAATGGTCTTGGATGGTATTATAACAATGATCTTACACCTGTTATTAATATACGTTCAAGCAGTTGCAAAATAGATAATTGCATTATAGAAAATATCAGGGGTACCGGCATATTAATTGGTAAAGGTGCTAAACCAACTATTAGTAATAACAGTTTTAGTGTTAACACAAATCTTGACGTAGTGCTTGATCCTGATAAATTAAAAAATTTAACCGGCAATAATCCATTAAATATTGGGTTAACAGACAGCATACCAATGGCTCAGAATGATACATTGATAACTGCAAATTTATTATACCGTTTAGAAAATACGCTCACAATACCTGTTTCAAAAACACTTGTTATTAATCCTGCTGCAATATTGCAAATTCCAACAGGAGGCACACAGTTAATTATTAAAGGAACCTTATTAGCTAAAGGTTCAGCCGATAATTATGCTCAAATCGTAAGATTAAATAGTTATTATGGAGCCGGTCAGCAAATCCCTATTGTGATTGATACAAGTAGCCAGAATACTTTATTTCAATATGTAGTTATTGATCAGCTCGGATATTATTATAATAATAATACAACTCCATCAATTATTATAAAATCATCCTCCTGTAAGTTTATAAACACAATATTACAAAACAGCAGGGGTCTTGGTTTAGAAATAGTTAACGCATCTCCTATATTTTTACAAAGTTGCTTTAATAGTAACATAAACGGCGCAGTACTTTCAACTGGGGGAAATCCCAGGTTCTTTCATTGCAATTTTATGGGCAATACTTCCGGCATTGTTAATACCAGCTTAACAGATTCCGTACGAGCAGATAGTTGCTATTGGGGAGATGCTTCCGGACCGTTACAAAGTGTAACTAATCCTACTGCTGTTGGAGACTCCGTTAGTATAAAAGTTGTTTATCAGCCTTTTAACATGGATGCTTTTGATTGTAGTGAAGAAGCAGATACAAGCATATTAGCTTCAACACTCATAAGCTTTAAAGCTAATTACACTTCCGGCCAAATAAATTGCAATTGGCAAACAGGATCAGAAACCAATACCAATTATTTTGCTGTGCAACGTAGTATAAATGGTTCAAGCTTCTCAAGTATAGGCAGGGTAACAGCTTCGGGCAATTCCACTGCTGTTCGCACTTACAATTATGTTGATAATGCATTTGCTAATCTTGGCGCATCAAAATTATATTACCGTTTGCAGGAAGTTGATAAAGATGGCAAAAGCAAATTTAGTAACATTGCTGTTGTTGAGTTAAACAAACAAAATCAATTGGTGTTAGTATATCCTGTTCCTGCAAGAAGTGTAATACATATAGACCTTAAGCAGTCGCTTTCTGATAAAGCTGTAATGGTATTGTATGATATGAACGGGAAGAAAGTAAAACAGGAAATACCTGTTGCCAACGGTTTACATCAACAATTATCTGTTAGCGGTTTGCAACAAGGTAATTACCATTTGCTTATTATTGACAATGGTAAAAATGTTTACAGTGGTAATGTTACTGTTTTAAATTAAAAATGTTATTAGCGATAGTTATAAATAATTATTAAGAAACATTAGATAAGAGGCACTTGAATAAAGTGCCTTTTGTTTTATAAGTAGTAGAAATTTATATTATATTAACAATTTTATCTCTAATCAGCAAATAAAAATACCTGCATCACAATTTGCAAAACAGGTTTTAATTGTAACGGTTAATACAAATAATGGCAAACAGGAGTTTAAAGTGGTGAAAGAGTAGAATCTAACTTATACTACAAATTTAAAAGCCGCTGCAAAGCGGCTTTTTGGTTTGAGAAAAGGTGAAAAGCAATGAACGATTAAAATTTTAAAGAATAAGTTGTTGTAACAAAACAAATGATAACCGGGTTAAGTGTTTTTAATTACCCAACCTTTCGTGTGCAAAGCTTGTATATTACCATTATGAATTGCATGATAAAATTTTTGTATTACTGCAACGTTTCTTTCTACAAAGTGTTCATTAATTAAATTGTTTGCCATGAAAAAAAATACGTTATTTTTTTTAGCCTTGTTTATCACTTTATATTCTTTCAGTCAAAATACATTTACTCTAAATACCAGCGACAATGTGAATGCTGCTATACAGACACCAGATAGTAATTTCATAATTTCAGGGGGTTTATATGGTTCTGATGTACCCTTATTTAAAATAAGTGCGGCCGGGCAACTTATATGGAGTAAAACAATCAGTATGAAGAATTCGGGCGATGGAATTTACAGTACCGGCAACAACATTATTAATACCGCGGATGGCGGATTTGCAGTAAGCGGAACCTACAATAATAACCTGGCACTGTGTAAATTTTCTGAGACCGGAAACCTTCAATGGTCAAAAGAATATATAGATTATGCGGGTAGTAACGGCGATAAGGTTTTACAAACAGATGATGGTGGTTACCTGCTTGCAACAACGGCGTTTGTTCACAAAAACTTAAATACAAACCCTGATTCTCCAAGATGTTTTTTAGTTAAAACAGATGCGGCCGGTAATGTTCAATGGTCAAAAAATTATTTTATCAATGTTTTATCGCAGGTAACTGATTTAAAAAAAACTAAAGACGGCAACTATGTATTTACAAGTATAAATTCTGTAGACCAAAGTTTATATGGAGACACCAGTTATATTACAGAAATAAACAGTACGGGTAGCGTTATAGAGTCTTACTTTATTTTTAATCCAGCTGGTCCTGTATATATTCATAGCGTTTTACCAACAACCGATAGCGGATTTTTAGCAGTTGGTCATACAATAGGTTCTTCTAGTCCCGGTGGTTTTGCTATAAAGTTAAATAAGGCAGGTATTACCCAATGGTCTAAGTTAACATCTGCAGGTTCTGTTGACTATACTGCTATTGAAGCAAACAATGGTAACTATATAGTAGCAGGTGGAGCGCCAAGCAGTAACAAACCATATTATTACTTCACTGAAATAGATCAAAAAGGAGTTCAGCAATGGTCAAAAGCTATTAAATCTAATGATCTGCAGGGTGCCGATATTGCTGTTTTTTCATTACTTAAAACTTTTGACAGCGGTTACCTGGCTACGGGCGTACACGCAGAACCAATAATAATTAAATTTGATTCCGCTCTTAATTCCTGTGAACCTGAGGAGAAGCTTGATGGACTAACTAACTTTATAGCATTTAATCCAGCCGTTATAAGTGTTGATAATGGTTCTTTTATTGATACAAGTGTTAATATTCCATTGATCAACCAAGGCAGTATTATAAACACATGTGGCATATTACCGGTAACCCTGCTTTCTTTTACTGCACATAAACAAAACAACACAACCATGCTGCAATGGCAAACAACTAATGAAATAAATAACAGTTATTTTAGTGTTGAACGTTCTCCGGATTTAAAATTATTTACTTTAATAAGTAATAAACCGGCAACCAATAACCCATTGAGAAGTAATTATTCTTTTGTTGATAATCTGCCGTTAAACGATTTAAATTATTACCGCCTAAAACAAGTTGATAAAGATGGTAAGTTTACGTATTCAAACGTTGTTTCAGTTGATTTTGCAAAGAATAGCACTTTGTTTACTATCTCACCCAACCCGGCAAAAGATTATATAAACATTACTTCATCAGGAAATGTTACTAATGCACAGATAAGTATTATAGATATGAATGGCAGAACGCTTTATACTGCCAGGCATAACTTTAATGGAGGTGAGCAAATAAAAATTCCATCATCTCAATTTGCTAAACAACTATTATTGGTAACTATTAATACAACTAATGGTAAACAACAGTTTAAAGTGGTGAAAGAGTAAGATTTGAACTTATACTACTAAATCAAAAAGCCGCTATAAAGCGGCTTTTGATTTAAAGAAGTTGAGCAAAATATAAGTTTATAAACGATGATAAGCTATTTATGCGCCGGAAATTATTTACTCTTCCACGTATTATTACTCTCATCAGCATCCATGTAAATACCTCCATCAAGTGTTAAGTTTTTAATTTTATTTTTTGTATTGATGTTGATGGTTGCCTGCTTTTGATCGTTCGTCCATATTGCCGGTGTTTGATGAAAAGTTTCCATTGAATCATTTTCATAAGTTGCAATTACATTTACTGGTGCTGCCATGCCACCAATATTTTTTAATGAAACAGCATAACCGTTAGTACTTTTCTTTACATCAGTTACAGCGATATCAATATAATTATTACTAAAGAACCAATTGCTCCAGAACCAGTTTAAATTTTTACCTGATACATTATTAAACGTATAAAAGAAATCCCACGGCGTTGGATGTTTGCCATGCCATCTCTCCATATATGCCTGAAGGCATTTTTTAAACATGTCATCACCTAACAAATCTTTCATTGCCAAATAACCGATTGACGCTTTGCCATATTCATTGTTGCCAAATCCTTCCCCTGTTAAAGCATCGCCAGGCATTACTATTGGTATCTGCTCATCCGAAGAAATATCTTCTGTCATGTCTTCAATCCTAAACTGTTTATAAACTTCATCTGCCTGTTGCCTGCCAACATCTGCAGAACCAATCAGGTATTCAAAAGTAGTAGCCCAGCCTTCATCCATAAAACCATAACGCGTTTCGTTTATGCCCATATAAAAAGGCATGTAGGTATGTGCAATTTCGTGCTCTGCTACCAGCCTTGAAAATGAAGTATCACTATACGTTTCATCATTTGCCATCATCGGATATTCCATACCTGCATATCCCTGGAACACGGTTGTTTTTTCATAAGGATAAGGAACACCCGGCCAGTTATGCGATAGCCAGTCAAGCGAATGCCTTGCATATTGCGCAACACGATGATAGTCTGATGCTGTATCATTATAACAGGCAAATGCACCTGCTCTTCTTTGCGTTTTATTATCCACCACAACACTGCATCCATCCCAAACAAAATGATCGCTTAAGCCAAATGCTATGTCAGGAACATTTGTTGCAATAAACTGCCAAGTATTGACTGCATTTTGCGTGGTTACATTTTTGGCGGTAAGGTTTTCCTTTGTTACAATGTTGATGGTTGCATCAGAATTAAAAGATTGTTTATAACGATTAAGTACATCAGGTTGTAATAATGTTTCTGGTTTTTGAAGTGTACCGGTTCCAACAACAATATAATTTTTTGGAACACTGATGGTCACATTGTAATCATTAAAATCACTATAAAATTCATGACTGTCCACAAATTGCATCCTGTCCCAGCCATTATAATCATCAAACACAGCAACACGCGGATAGAAGTAAGCAAGAAAATAGGTGGTTGAATCAATCATGCCTTCTCTTCCGCTTTGCTTTGAAACATCGTAATGCCAGTTAAAACTTATATGCATAGAATCATGCGGCATCAATGGTTTTGCAAGCTTAAGCCTGTAATTGGTGAATGCTTTTGAAGCGGCTATTGTATCAATGCTTTCACCGTTCACTGTAATAGCATTTATATGAACACCGGAAGTAAGATAATCTTCCTGCGCCGGATAATCTCTTGCTGCTCCCGGCTTATGTATATTTATAAATAATTTTATAGATGGATTTTTTACAGTGTCTGTACTGTTATTAAAATAGGTTATTGTTTCATCTCCTTTAATAGTTCTATCGGGTGGCATTGCTGTTATATTAATATTGTACCGTGCATGATTTTGCCAGTAATTCTTTCCGGGATTTCCATCTAAAGACCTTGTGTCTTTTTTATATGCCTGTTGAATATCACGAGGTTGATATAACGTTTGTGCACTTGAAAAATCATACAATAAAACAATGAAGAATAGTAATGATAAACGATGCATAAATAATTGATTAGATTTAAATGAAGATAAATACTTGGCCTTTAAAAATGTTCCTGTTTTTATTTAAGCGGCAAATAAAAAACCCTTCCGTAAAAACGGAAGGGTAACCAAAACCAACTGCTACGAAAAAAAATTATTGTATATTGATTTCTTTAGGTAAAACTTTTACTTCTTCTTTCTTTGGTAAGTAAACTTTTAAAACGCCATCTTCATACTTTGCTTCAATGGCTTCTGTATTTACAGTGTCATCTACGCGAAAGCTGCGTTTAAAGTTTGTTACACTGTATTCGCGGCGGTTTGTTTTGTAATCATTGCTTTCACTTTCAGTTTTCTTTTCATAACCGATAGTCAGCAACCCTTTTTCAAGGTTTAATTTAATGTCTTCTTTTTTTAAACCCGGAGCAATTAATTCAAGATGAAAACCATCTTTATTTTCATGCACATTAACCGGTACATTCCATCCGTTTTCTCTTTTGAAAACCTGCGGCACATTAAATAATTCATCAAATAAATTATCAATGGTTCTGTAGTTGTTTTTTACAAGCGTTGTCATACTATAGATTTTTATTTTTTAAAATTTGTTTGGTATAGATGAACAAAGCTTATACCGCCGCATTTTTTATGAAATATCTTCAGTTAAAACTAAATTTGTATGACATAGCTGCTGTGATTTTCTAAGATTGATGCCAGACTGACTAATAAATCATCCTTTCATAAGATAAGTTCTAAACTATCATTAACACAACAGGTTTATAGTTTTAGTATCATTGCACGTTTTAAAAATTAGCATGTATCCCAATTTGTATTATTTATTTAAGGACCTTTTTGGACTAAGCTTACCGGCGCTTAAGATTATAAATACGTTTGGTTTTTGTGTGGCAATATCTTTTTTAGGATGTGCCTGGCTTTTAATAAAAGAGTTAAAACGCAGACAGGCGCTCGGCCTTTTTACGTATAAAGAAGTAACCATTACAGCAGGTGAACCTGCGCATGCTGTTGAGCTTATAATAAATTTTATACTTGGTTTTTTACTGGGTTATAAAATTCTTGGTGTATTTATAATTAAAGGTGCTTTAAATGATCCCCAGGAATTTATATTTTCTTCACGTGGCAGCTTGCCCGCAGGCATATTAGTAGGATTATTTTTTGCAGGATTAAAGTGGTGGGAAAAAAACAAAAAGAAGTTGCTGCAACCTGAAAAAAGAATTATAAGAATATGGCCAAGTGACAGGGTGGGAGACATGACGGTGATTGCTGCTGTTGCCGGGTTTGCAGGCGCAAAGTTGTTTGATAATTTTGAAAACTGGGATCGGTTTATTGCCAATCCTATTGCTAATTTGTTTTCGCCAAGCGGACTTACTTTCTATGGTGGATTGATTGTAGCTGCACTTGCCTTATGGTATTATTTCAGAAAAAATCAAATCAGTTTTATAAAGGTTGCTGATGCTATTGCACCAGGTTTAATGTTTGCGTATGGCTGGGGAAGAGCTGGTTGCCAGGTTGCCGGTGATGGTGACTGGGGCATTATAAACAGTGCATATACCAGCAATGCCAATGGCGGTGTACAGTTAGCAGATAACACAAATAATTTTTCAACCATTTTAAATGGTAATGCCGGTTTTTATACAAACCAGTTTGGCTCATTAGCTAATGTGCAACATGCTTCAGTAAAACCTTTTTTTGGTTTGCCTGATTGGTTGTTTGCTTATTCATATCCGCATAATGTAAATAATGAAGGCATTCCTTTATTTGGTTGTACATGGGATTATTATTGTAATCATTTGCCGTTACCCGTTTTTCCAACTCCTTTATATGAGATAGTTGTATGTCTTGGTTTGTTTGGGGTGCTTTGGTCAATCCGGAAAAAATTTATTGTGCCAGGCAGAATGTTTGCAGTTTATCTGATAATGAATGGCGTTGAAAGATTTTTAATTGAACATATACGTGTTAATACGCAGTATCATTTTTTGGGATTGAATCCAACACAGGCTGAAATTATTTCTTTATGTTTAATTATATCCGGAGTCCTTCTTTACATATACGCTCCCAGATTAAAAACGACCACATTTAATCAAGGGCAGGTTGTACACCAGGACATTTAAAATATTTTTTCCATTTCTACTGCCTTGCGTTGCGTAACTAAATTATCAATTGTATTTTGTTCCTCACCTATTACAAGAATGGCAGCAAGTTTTTTTAATAAAGATTCCTCTTCAACAGAGAGGCTTCCATCACTTAAACATAATTCTGCACAATAAGAATACAACGCAAGATCATGTACCGGGTTAATAAGCTTGATAATAAACTTCAGGAATTCATCTTCATCTGTAATTGAAGATTGATACGTTCTGTAATGCTGGAGCTCTTCTTTAAAATTTAAATCTTTGTTTATCTGCAGGTCAACAAATTTTGCTGATACATTATCTACTTCATCGCTTGAGAATTTTCCATCTTTAAAACAGCAATGCAAAAACAAATGACAGATAGCTTCATTTTGAGTTGTTATATAATCGTTGTACATAAATTTTTTTAATGATTAATCAAGTTTAATGCCGATAAGATCCAATAAAGTTATGATTGTGTTTATAATTTGCAGTTATGAAAATTATCCCGCTTTCGGAAGGTGTGTTTACTATTGATAAGTCAAAAATTTTTCTTCCGTTTGATTTAAATAAAGATCAATTACAGGAGCGAAAAGGCGGCAGCCTTTTGGTCGAGGTGCAACCATTTATTATAATTACGAAAAAAGATATTTTATTGCTCGATACAGGTCTTGGTTTTATACAAAACGGCGACATGCAGTTGCATAAAAATCTTGCAGCAAACAAAATAAATCCTGCTGATGTTACAAAAGTCTTATTGTCACATTTGCATAAAGATCATGCTGGTGGCATTAGCTATAAAGACAAGCTCGGTTATTATAATTTAGCTTTTACTAATGCAACGTACTATGTTCAGCAAAAGGAATTTGAATATGCAATGAATATTAGTTTTCCGTCTTACATGGCAGAAGAAATTTCAATACTTGAAGGTAATAAACAGGTTATTTTTTTAAATGAAGCTGAAGGATTTATTGATGATTATATTCAATATAAAATTACCGGCGCACATAGTCCTCATCACCAGGTATTTTGGATTAGAGAAAGTAATGAAACAATTTTTTTTGGTGCCGATGATGCGCCGCAATTGCAACAAATGAAACACAGGTTTGTAGCCAAGTATGATTATAACGGAAAGCGTGCAATGGAATTACGCAGCCAGTGGTGGCAACAAAGCAGCGAAGAAAACTGGATTTTATTATTTTATCATGATGTAAAAATA
The DNA here is from genome assembly GCA_903642275.1 of Chitinophagaceae bacterium. Classification (GTDB taxonomy): domain Bacteria; phylum Bacteroidota; class Bacteroidia; order Chitinophagales; family Chitinophagaceae; genus Parafilimonas. The sequence continues at coordinate 17,344 of CAHJWK010000037.1, read as the reverse complement.
CCTTTTGCAAAAAACACCACTACCAATTATATCGGGATTAAAAAACTTTGAAGAATCTAAAGACTCTGTAGATATTGATTATTGCTGCGACCATATGGGGACAGTTTTTGTAAATTCACAAAACTATGAACAAGTACTTTTTTACTTTAAAAAAGAAAAATTGTTTGTTGATACCTTAAACAGGATATGGTATGCAAGCCTTCAGAATTCTTTAACAGATTGTTATATAAAAAATGAAAAGCTCTGATTCTGCGTTAACATATTCCCGTACTGCAATAAGGATAGCGAAAGAGGTGAAGCATACTGCCAATCTCGCTTATTACATTAGCACGCTTGGTGAATTATACCTTACACGTAAAGATTTGATATAGCAAAACCATATTTAATGCAAGTTTCTTCATATGGAAAAAAGTTTAATGATTCTAATGTTCTTTCGCCGGTTGCAAATGGTTTATCTAACATGTATTTCAACAAATTTATGTATGATAGTTTTATAGAACATGCAAGGCAGGCAATTGGCTTTTCTCATGGCAAGTTGGTATTTTTAATTGATGCATATCAATAGCTATATAAATCTTTCGATAAAACAAAAGACAAAAACTTTAATGGGGATTTTAAAACAGATTTTGATGAAAGCATTAATAAAATTAACATCGTTCCGCAGGATGTTGGAAGAGTATTACCTAATCTTTTCAACAATGCTTTTTATGCAACCAATACAAAACAAAAAACTGCTGATGAGATTATAAGCCACTTGTTTCAATTCAAACAAAAAAATTAAACGATAAGATTGAGATAAGAATTGAAGATAACGGCAACTGCATTCCACAAAACATAATTGATAAAATCTTTCAGCCATTCTTCAAGACAAAACCAACAGGTGTAGGAACAGGTTTGGCTTTAAGCTTAGCTTACGACATCATCACCAAAGAACATAGCGGAAGTATTAAAGTAGAAAGCAGAGTTAACGAAGGTTCAGCATTTATAATTAATTTATTAGCAACATAATCTTGGAAATAAGAACAAGTGGTTTTATTATAATCTTTGTGCTTAATAAAATCAGTATTATTTTTAATTAACAAAGAAGTACATTTTTGCAAATAATTTTAAACCAACAACCATAATTAATAATTAAACAATGAAATTTTTTTACTTAAAAATCACCAGTTTCCCATTCATGTTAACGTTGTGTATAATTTCTGCAGCGCAGGCTCAAACACTTGAACTGGTAAAAGAAATTAATACCACCAGTACCAGCAATTCATTTCCATTTGATTTTAATGTTGTAAACAATACACTTTTTTTTCTTGCCCAGGGTAATTCAGGCACGTACGGGCTTTGGATAACTACCGGCACGGCTGCCAGTACAGAAATGATTAGCCCTGCAACCGGACCTTTAAATAATATTCCTGACATAATTCCTTATAAAAACAAAGTATATTTTCAATACAATACTACCGGTAATGATTATGAGCTTTGGCAAAGCGACGGCACCGTTGGAGGCACTACTCTGTTCGATGACATTTATCCCGGCAGTACCGGTTCTTATCCAACAGGATTTACAGTTGCTAACAGTAAACTGTTTTTTATGGCGAATGATGCAACCGGCAATAACAATCTCTATGTGTCAGACGGTACAGTTGCCGGAACGATACGTCTGAAAGCCGGCATAAGTTTATTTAACGGCAATGCGGATTTTGCTGTACTTAATAATGATATTTATTTTACCAGTGATAATGGAAGCGGAATGGGTTATGGTTTATGGAAAAGTGATGGTACAGTTGCAGGAACCGTACTGGTTGATGGAAGTATTGGAGCTACCGGCGGTAAAACAGTACTGAACAACAAATTATATTTTAGTGCAGATGATGGTATTCATGGCAGTGAATTATGGGTTACTGATGGCACGCTCTCCGGCACAAACCTTGTCAAAAATCTACTGGCAGATATGCCTTCGGAAGACATATATGGCAATGGCAGTCCATTTGCCATGACAGTGTATAACAACAAACTGTATTTTACAGCAACCGGTGATAGTGTAGGTGCTGAATTGTTTGTAAGTGATGGTACAAGTGCCGGCACACATATAGTAAAAGATATTTATCCCGGAAATACAGGCAGTGACCCTTCTTTTAAAGTTGTGTACAATGGCTTTCTTTACTTTACTGCAGGCGGCGTTGATTCTGCCGGATTATACAGAACCGATGGCACTGCGGCAGGAACTATATCTGTAAAACCCGGCATCTTCAATGGAAAATTTCCTGCTATTAATGATGGCTTGTTATACATTATAGCAAACAATGATGACCAGCTTTTTCAAAGCGATGGCACCATGGCAGGCACGCTGCCGATACAGCTTACCAATACTTCCAACCCGGTTTCAAGCCTCAGTGCTGATTCCAGGTTCCAGTTATATAACGGCTTTGTTTACCTGTGTGCGGAAAATAATGATCTTACTGTTGGATATGAGTTATGCAGGATCAGCGCCACCCTATTGCCATTACATTTAGTTTCTTTTACTGGCAAAACCGATGGCAGTAATGATATTTTAAACTGGGTAACTGCAAATGAAGTAAACACGGCTTCTTTCACAATAGAAAAAAGTGCTGATGGAAGACTGTTTACAATCGCAGGTAAAGTACAGAGCGCAGCTGCCAAAGCCCTTACAACATCTTATAATTATACCTATCCTTCTGTAAACAACCCTTCAGGATTTTATCGCCTGCAAATGGTTGATAAGGACGGGAAGTTTACTTACTCAAATATTATACAGCTAAAGCGTGATATCAAACACAATATTACTGCTGCTTACAATACCGCAAATAAACTGGTAACTATTACCAACAGCAGCAATGCAGCCTGTAACTGGCAATTAATTTCAATGAATGGCGCACTGGTAAAACAAGGCAATTCCACTGATGCTTTGATAACCATAAACACATCAGGTTTTGCGGCAGGAACATACATTATTTCCTGTAAGGCTTTGAATGAAACCGTAAGTACAAGGATGATTATTTATTAAACAGCATACTCTTATGTATGATGCGGAACAATATTTATTGTAAACTTACCGGCTACACAATAACTATTCCTGTTAATCAGAAATGCTATAAAATAGTCTTCAGACAAGTTTCTTTATGGTAAGTCCTTGTATCAGTATGCTAAACACAACGCAACAATAAGTTGATAATAATATTATATGCTTTTTATCACTTTCCGGTCATGAAAGTGCAAGCGCAATAGAAAGGCCGCCACGCAAGCCGCCCCGCACCAAAAGTTTTGCTTCCGGATTATTAAAACTGAACACTTTCGGAATCAAAAATTTCGGCAGGTAAACAACTATAACCCTCGAAATAAAGATTATAAAAACAGATGCAACAACGAGTAAAAAATAAGATTGCTTAAAATCAATAACAACTAAAACGATTGCCATAATTATAAACAGTATTGCATTCAAAATAACATCTACCAGTTCCTAGAATTTATATACATACTCTTTTGATAAATCGCTCAGAAGTTTCGTCTTTGTAATTATCAATCAGTAGGCCCATAATTACCATTGCCAGCGGTCCGGATAAATGAAAAGCTAAAGCCGTTGTATAACCGCCCATTACAAAAGCAATCGTAAGTAAAACCTTTGTTTCGTAATGGTCTATTTTATTTAAGATAAAATGTAAAATAAAGCCTGTTATCAATCCGAATAGTATATCTCCCGCGGCTTCCCGGAGAAAAAGAATACTAAAGTGCGAAACGTTAAAATGTGTGGCTGCCTGAATTTAATACTTCAAGCAAAGCTATAAAAATTACTACGCCAACACCATCATTAAAAAGAGATTCACCAACAATAATTGATTCTATCTTTTTAATAACACCGGCTTTGGTTAGTATGCCCAATACAGCAACAGGATCAGTTGGGGAAATCAATGCGCCAAATAACAGTCAATAAATAAAATCAATTTTCAGATTTGCAAGAATTGTAATACCTTAAAATAATGCAGCAATAAGTACAGTTGAAATAATTGTGCCTGCAATTGTCAGCAACATAATTTGTTTCAATTGCTTTTTAATATTAAACCAGCTTGTATGTAATGAACCGGCAAACAATAAAAACCCAAGCATTATACTTAATATAAACCCACTGATGTTGGTTTGCTGTATTAAAGTTTTAAATGAATATAAGGTTACGAGATAAAAAATTTAAGAGTAATACTAATAACGAAGCAATCATCGAAAGAAAAAACAAGCCTATAACAAAAGGCATTTTAATAAACTTTTGATTGATATAGGCAAACGCCGCGGATATGCAAATTAGGATTGCAAATACTGTATATACATGCATGTTATTGCTGCTTAAAAATTACTACATCGCTTAAAGACAAACGTTACTTACCGATTAAGACTTCTTATCCATTTTACAATAAAACCCGGTACCGTATAACAGTTGCCGGTAAATGTTTGACAGCAGCTTTATTAATTCATGCAGCAATAAAGTAATTTTTTGGTTAATGAGTTTATAAGCGGTACTAAAATTCATATTACAGATGGATAATTTATTTAAATATAATCACCGGCAACGAGTTTATTAAGAAAGGGATTAGAATACCTGTTATTAACTGGTTACTTCATTTCATAAAAGGCGGCACTAATACCAGTCAGCGCAACATCAATAAAATATTTTTGTTATTCTTTGCCGACAAACAATTGGTTAAGTATGTCAGTATTATCGGTACATTACCTGCAGTTCAATTTAATCTTTAATCAATAAATCCTGAAAAATCATGGTACAGACATTTATATTTGACAATTAAAATTTCGCCATGAAAATTTTGGTAGTTGATGATGAACAGGATATTAAAACTTTGTTTGAGCAACGGTTTCGCAAAGAAATTCGTAGCGGTGAATATAATTTTGCTTTTGCCAACTCAGGCGAAGAGGCGTTAAACTATGTTAACAGGCATGAACATGAAATTGTATTAATCCTGTCTGACATAAATATGCCGGGCATGAGCGGCCTTGAACTGCTGAAAAAAATAAAACACATATATGAAGTACCTCCACCTATAGTTATGATGATAACGGCTTACGGCGATGAGGAAAATTATAATAAATCAGTAGAGTTAGGTGCAGATGATTTTTTAACCAAGCCACTCGATTTTAGTCTTTTAAAAGATAAACTCAAAACAAAATTTCATGACTAAGATATTGGTGGCAGATGATGAAACGGATTTGGAAACACTAATAAAACAAAAGTTTCGCAGGCAGATAAGAGAGCACCAGTACGAATTTGTATTTGCATTGAATGGAAGAGAAGCACTTGAAAAAATTCATGACCAACCAGACATTGACATGGTGTTTAGTGATATTAATATGCCTGAGATGGATGGACTTACTTTACTTGAAAAACTGCAGCAGCAAAGCCCTATAATTAAAGCTGTAATTGTTTCAGCTTACGGTGATATGGAAAATATACGCATGGCAATGAACCGCGGCGCTTTTGATTTTATTACCAAACCGGTAAACTTTACGGATCTTGAATTAACGCTTAAGAAAACAATCAACCACATTACAGAATTAAAAAAAACACTGCAGGCAATTAAAGAAAATAATATTCTGAAGATGTATGTGGATGAATCTGTGTTGAAGTTTATGGAAAAAAAAGAGTTTGAGCAATCGCTTACCATAAACGAAAACATAATTGCAACCGTTATATTTATTGATATCTGCGGATTTACGTCAATAACAGAAACTGAAAAACCGGATGTGGTTATAAGCCTGCTGAATAATTATTTTGATGTGATAGTAAAAGAGATAATTACCCAAAAAGGTTATGTTGATAAATTTATTGGCGATGCAGTGATGGCAGTTTTCCAGGGTGAATATCATTTAGACCGTGCCATTGAAGCCAGCCTTGGTGTGCGGACTGTTATTCAGAATATGCCTTCTGAAAAAGGCATTGCCGGTTTTATGCCAAAGGTTTCAATTGGTTTAAACAGCGGCGAAATGATTTCAGGCAATATTGGTGCAGCCGGTTTACGCAGGCTTGATTATACCGTGATTGGTGATGTGGTAAATACGGCACAACGTTTACAAGGTAAAGCAGAGCCTGGGCAAATACTTATCTCCGAAAATGCTTATAACACCATTAAAGAATCATTCACTTGTGCGCCTGTTGGCAAGCTTTCACTAAAGCATAAGAAAGAAGCAATGGAAGTGTTTGAAGTATTAAACTAATTAAAATTAATGGATTTACAGAGCCTCCAGTTATTCATTCTTGATAAACTGCAAACCCAATTGCCTGCATGGCTTACTTACCATAATGCAGAGCATACCAGTATGGTAATACAGCATTCTGTTGAACTGGGAAAAAATGAAGGCTTGAATGATGATGAGCTTGCGTTGTTGCATACAGCGGCTATCATGCACGATACAGGTTTTTTAACAACATACATCAATCATGAAGAAGTTTCATGTGATTTAAGCCGTGACTTTTTGCCACAATTTGGTTATAGCAGTGCGCAGATTGAAGCTGTTTGTGAGATAATCATGTCCACCAAGCTGCCACAATCTCCGCACAATCATCTTTCAGATATTTTATGTGATGCTGATGTATATTATCTCGGCACAGATGATTACACCCTTTATGCAAACCGCTTGTTCCGAGAACTGAAGCACAAAGATGAAAACATTTCAAATGACAACTGGTTGAAAAAGCAACTTGATTTTTTAAAAGCGCATGCTTATTTCACACCATCGGCCAAAGAAAAACTTGATGATAAAAAACATGCGAATATTAAAAAGCTGGGTCATCATCATCATGACACACAATATAAACATAACGACTTTAGTTTTTCAGATGTCTTATTAATGATTTTTGGTGTTGCTACCGCAGGCTTTGCGTTAAAAGGGTTTCTTGTGCCCAATAATTTTTTTGATGGCGGCATAACCGGTATTTCGCTTCTGATACATGACATATACCATATCAATCTTGCATTTGTAATTATTGCAGCCAATCTTCCCCTTATTGTCATGAGTATTTTTGTTGCCAGCAAAAGATTTGCAATAAAAACGCTGGTATGTATTATACTATTGGGCATTTGTTTATTCTATGTTCCTTATCCCGTTATTACTTCAGATAAATTACTTATCTCAATTTTCGGCGGTTTTTTCCTGGGCGTTGGTATAGGTTTAACTATGCGTGGCGGTTGTGCAGTTGATGGTATTGAAGTACTTGCTTTATATACTTGGCGCCATACAAGTTTTACTATAAGCGAAATAGTACTTGCACTTAATATTATTATATTCAGTATTGCTGCTTTCCGTTATGGTATGGAAGTATCGCTGTATTCAATGCTTACATATTTCACTGCATCAAAAACGGTTGATTACGTGGTGGAAGGCATTGAAGCTTATACCGGTGTAACCATAATTTCCGGTAACAGCGAACGCATTAAAGAAAGGCTGGTAAATGAATTGAGCAGAGGCATTACCGTATATAAAGGTGAACGTGGATTTTTGCCCGGCAAATATGAAGTACATAGCGAAGTGGATATCATCTTCACAGTTATAACAAGGCTTGAATTACGCAGGCTTAAAAATCTTGTTTATGCTGAAGATCCCAAGGCATTTATTTTTGCCAGCACCATAAGGGAAACAGCAGGCGGAATTCTTAAACGCAGGCCATCGCATTAGATTATTTGTATAACTAATAAAGTTTTAAACAACCTTATCCAAACTAAATTTTACAATAGCATATAACTTACTTGCCTTTCTTTTCAAGGTAATCAGGCGGAAATATTTTCTGGCCATACTTTTCTGCAATGGCTTTCAATTTTTTTGCAGCGGCTTCATCCATTGGCGGCGGCGGCAAAAATTTTCCAAATGTTGAAGGCGCACCAATCTCTTCAAAAAATTTATCTAAACCTGCCGGTACTACCATGCACCATAAATGCGCAACGCTGCGTGTTTTATTTTTAAAGCTGTGAATTATTCCGCCTTTTGGAATAACCACAAACGAACCTTGTTTTGCAACCTGTATGCCTTCCTCCGTTATCAACTCTATCTCGCCTTCAATTACATGAAATGTTTCATGAATATTCTTATGCGCATGCGGGCCCGGGCCACCGCCTGGCGGCACCAGCATATCAATTACTGCGTAATCATTGTTTGTTGCATCGCCGCCTGTAACTATGCGGTAAGAATCGCCAACAACAGATAATGCTTTACCTTCATTTGCCTGAATTACCTGTGCAGATTTTTTTGTAATTTCCATTACACTTTTTTATGGTTAATTTTTTTGTGCTATTATTAATGTAAAAAATTGATAACTAAATTTAAAGTCAATCCTGCAAGAATAAAAAAAGTATATGGAATACACAGCATTATTATCCCTTCTGTAAATAATCGGGCTGCAATTTTTTAGTAAACAGCGTTTCTATGTTTCAGCACAAAAAGTAATAGTTTAAAATAATTTTACTCTCACACAACGATTAATTAAGAATTGATGTCAGCGTTAAAAGACAATCTATGAATAAAAATTTTTGCCATCTTATCCTGCTTTTTATTTTAATTATTTCTTGCAAAAGAGAAGTTACAAATACTGATTGTATTATGCTTTCTCAAAATTCTAACTGGATTACATCTGATTATAAAAACAATTATACTATTCAATTTCCGGCAAATTATTCAGGTGTCGGTAAAGTTGGTTTCGAAGGAAATATATTTAGCAAATTAAGAAACGATAGTTCAGTTGTTTTCAGTTATGCTTATTGCTCGCCGCTATTTTGTACAGATTTCGGAGATACTTTATTTGAACCGTTGCCTAACTCAATTAATATAAAAATTAATGACACTACTATTAATCTAAATCAACAAACTACTTTTTGTTACAGCAACAGGAAAACTGCAATTCTTTATTACAACAAAAACAATAATGCTTATGCAAGACTATATTGGAAAGACGCTGGTGTATATAAACAAGCGTTAGAGATTTCATATAATTATTCAAGACTTCAAGAAATACTTAATATTATAAAAACTATTAAAGAAAAATAAAACTGCATGCAAAAAGAATATTGCTGCAAGTGAGGTACACACGACTCAGTATTAGCAGTTATAATGTTGTTCAGCTTTTATTCCATCGTGAACGAATACTATTAAATCGCAGTAACAAACATCAGCAATAAAATATAACTTGGCTTTTGGTTATCCAGATGATTTTATAGAACCCAACTAAGTAAACAATAGAATCACATTATTTCCCAAACTTCTTTTCCTCTTAACAGCTTATCCAAATCACCCGCACCTTTTGCAGCAATGGTTTCTTCAACCTGCATTTGCAAAACATCTTCATAACAAGCTCGTTCAGTTTCATAAAATACACCAAAAGGCCTTGGTAAATGATTTTGCGTTTTAGCATCATCAAACATGCGCACCAATATCTGCGCTTTATAAAAATCAAACTCATCATGTATCCAGATGTCGTCAATACTTGCATTAACACCAATTTCAACAACAACTGGTTTAAAGCCATCTAACTTAATTCCTTTATTTTTTGTTATACCAAATAACAATGGTTTGCCTTGTTCAAGAAATAAAGTTTCCTCAGGCTTACTTGTTTTTTCAGTAAACATTTCAAAAGCACCATCATTAAAAATATTGCAGTTCTGGTATATTTCTAAAAATGATGAGCCCTTGTGCTTATGTGAGCGCATCAGCATTTCCTGCAGATGTTTTGAGTCACGATCCATGCTGCGTGCAATAAAAGTTGCATCAGCACCCATTGCCAAAGCCAACGGGTTAAACGGATGGTCTATGCTGCCAAGTGGAGTGCTTTTAGTAACTTTATTTTCTTCTGATGTAGGTGAATACTGTCCCTTTGTTAAACCATAAATTTGGTTATTAAACAATAAGATATTTACATCAAAATTTCTGCGTAATAAATGTATAGTATGGTTGCCGCCGATGCTTAAACTATCTCCATCCCCGGTAACAACCCATACACTTAATTCAGGCCTTGTTGCTTTTAACCCACTCGCAATCGCTGTTGCTCGGCCATGAATAGAATGAATGCCATACGTATTCATATAATATGGAAAACGGCTGTTGCAACCAATGCCGCTGATAATAACAATGTTCTCTCTCGGCACGCCAATGGTTGGCATCACTTTTTGCACCTGCGCTAATACTGAATAATCGCCGCAACCCGGGCACCATCGCACTTCCTGGTCAGTTGTAAAATCTTTTGCCGTTAAAACCGGCGCACTTTCCCTTACACTAATCATACTTAAAAAATTGCGTGCAAAGTTAAGAAAATGTTCATGGTTAATAGTTACCCGTTAACTGTTAATCGTTTTATATAAATTGCGCCACTGAAAATATTTTTATGGAGAATAATTTATATGATTTTGGAATGATTGGTCTTGGTGTTATGGGCAGTAATTTTTTGCTCAATATGGCCGATAATAATTATAAAGTTATTGGCTTTGACCTTGATGCGGCTAAAACAAAAAAGCTGGAAGATGAAGCTACGAAAGGCACAACGGTAAAAGGTGTTACCACATTGCAGGAAATGGTTTTGCAATTAGATAAGCCACGCAGAATAATGATGCTGGTACCTGCAGGTAAACCTGTTGATGATGTAATAAATAATCTTTTGCCATTGGTTGAAAAAGACGATGTGATTATTGACGGTGGCAACTCGCATTACACTGATACTTTGCGCCGCGTAAAACAATTGGATGAAAAAGGTATTCACTTTATGGGCATGGGTGTTAGTGGTGGTGAAGAAGGCGCACGCAGAGGCCCGAGTATAATGCCGGGCGGCGATATATCTGCATGGAAACGTGTAAAGCCAATGCTGGAAGCCGTTTCAGCAAAGGTGAATGGGGAGCCATGTGTTGCATACATGGGTAAAGACGCAGCCGGGCATTATGTAAAGATGGTGCATAACGGCATTGAATATGCTATCATGCAGTTGATTAGTGAAGTATATGACCTGATGAAAAACCTGCTTGATCAAAGCAATAACGATCTTGCAAAAATTTTTAAAGAATGGAACAAAGAAGAGCTGGAATCATTTTTAATAGAAATAACATCAGAAATATTTTTAAAAGATGATGATATAACAGGCAACAGGTTAGTTGATGATATTTCAGACAAAGCCGGTTCAAAAGGAACAGGTAAATGGACTTCCCAGGATGCAATGGAATTGCCTGTCTCAATTCCTACTATTGATGCGGCTGTTGCCATGCGCACATTATCAGGCTATAAGGACGAAAGAAAATTAGCGTCAGAAATATATCAACATGAAATAAAAAAAATAAAACATAAGCAGGATCACGAAATAAAAAAAGTAAAAGATGCTTTATACTTTGCTATGATCATTGCTTATGCACAAGGCCTGGCAATGCTAAACAAAGCTTCTGCAGAATTAAGCATGGATATTTCTTTAGCTGATGTTGTGAAGATATGGAGAGGTGGTTGTATCATTCGTTCGTCTTTGCTTGAAGTTTTTTATAAAGCACTTAAAAAAGATAAACAGCTTGCCAATATTCTATTAAGCAAGAATGTAGCAAAGCTTTTATCTAAAAATGAGAAGTATATACGCAGTGTAATAAATCTTGCTGTTAAAAATAAAATTCCGGTAACAGGTTTAATGAGTGCGCTTGGATATTTTGATACGTATTGTACTGAAAGAATGCCTACGAATTTAATACAGGCGCAACGCGATTTCTTTGGTGCACATACTTACGAACGCATAGATAAAGAAGGAAAATTTCATACTGAGTGGCATGAAGAAGTTGTACAGGCTGATAAGAAACATGCAGAGACAGAAAACCCCCAATCTTAATATATATGAATGTAGTAATGACTTTAATTATTCATTACATAAATCACAACATCAATCTTTTTATTGCAGTAAATAAAAGCTAATATGTCTTCAACAAATAGTCAAAAACCATCAGCGTCAATAATTTTTATTTTTGGTGGCAGTGGTGATCTTAATCAACGTAAGCTAACGCCGGCTTTATATAATTTATTTATTGATGGATGGATGCCTGAAAAATTTGCAATCGTTGGCCTTGGAAGATCTGAATACAGCAATGAAAAATTCCGTAGTCATTTGTTAGAAGGCATTCAGCAATTCAGCCGTCGTAAAGATGAAAACGGCAAGTGGGCTGCATTCTCAGAAAGCGTTTCATACTTGCAAATGGATGCGGAAGATGCGGCATCATACAAAAAAATTACAGATACAATACAGAAGTTTAAGTCAGACTGGAATGTAGAAGCCAACGTAATTTTTTATCTCGCTGTTGCGCCGCAGCTTGTACCTGACATTGCAAAAAAATTAGGTGAATCAAGTGTTTGTAAGGATACAAAATCTACACGCATTGTCGTTGAAAAACCTTTTGGCCATGATCTGCAAAGTGCACATGATTTAAACACACTGCTTGCTGAACTTTTTAAAGAAGACCAGATTTTTCGTATTGATCATTATCTTGGTAAAGAAACAGTACAAAATATTTTAGCCCTGCGTTTTGCCAATGCTTTGTTTGAACCAATCTGGAACCGTAATTATATTGACCATGTGCAGATAACGGTTGCTGAAACGGTAGGTGTGGAAGAACGAGGAGGTTACTATGAACAAAGCGGTGCGTTGCGGGATATGGTGCAAAATCATATTCTTCAGCTTATGTGTATGGTTGCAATGGAAGCACCTGTAAATTTTGAAGCAAATGAAATACGTAATAAAAAAGTTGACGTACTAAATGCAATTAAAAAGATAACAAAAGAAGAAGTGCGTGATTATGCTGTTCGCGGTCAATATGGTGAAGGCTGGCTTAAAGGCAAAAAAGTAAATGGCTACCGCGAAGAAGAAAAAGTTGATAAGCGTTCTAATGTTGAAACTTTTGTTGCAGCTAAGTTTTATATTGATAACTGGCGTTGGGACAAGGTGCCTTTTTATGTGCGCACAGGCAAATACATGCATCAAAAAACATCTGTTATAAACATCCAGTTTAAGCCTGCGCCGCATTATGCATTTCCTGAGGAAGCTGCAGAAACATGGCGGCCAAACCGTTTGACAATCAGCATTCAGCCTGAGATGGATATTCGTTTGCGCTTCCAGGCAAAACGCCCCGGTCAAAGCATGACGTTAAATCCCGTTGATATGATATTCAGTTATAAAGATGTTTATCCTGAAGACCATGAACCCGAAGCTTATGAAACATTATTGCTTGATGTAATGGAAGGTAATCCTGCGCAGTTTATGCGTGCAGACCAGGTTGAAGCAGCATGGGCAGTTGTAATGCCTATCATTGAAGCGTGGCAGCAAAGAGCGCCGAATCATTTTCCAAATTATTCACCGGATAGCTGGGGGCCTGAAGATGCAGAAGCGTTGATTGCAAAAGACGGGCATAACTGGATAACATTAGCACCAAAAGAAAATAAGTAATTATGGAGATGCACGTTTGTAAAAATTATGATGAGTTAAGCGAAAATATTGCTGACTGGATAGTGGAGTATGTTTGCAATATTTTATCAACCAAAGAAAGATTTTCTATTGCTTTAACAGGTGGAAGTACACCTAAAAAATTGTATGAGATTTTAGCAAGTGATGCATATAAAAATAAAATTGACTGGAGCCGTGCAAATGTTTTTATTGGTGATGAACGCTTTGTGCCTTTTGATGATGATAATAACAATGCAAGAATGATTCAGCAAACTTTGCTTGATAAAGTTGCTGTTGATACTGCGCATGTTCATTTTATACAAACAGAAAATATGTCGGCTGAAACTTCAGCAAATGCTTATGAAGAAGTGTTGCAGCATTATTTTAATAAAGCTTCCGGCGAAGCAACTTTTGATATTATATTACTTGGTTTAGGCGATAATGTGCATACGCTTTCATTATTTCCTGGTCAGACAGAAGTTATTAATGAAAAAATAAAATGGTGCACTTCTTTCTGGCTTGAAGAACAAAACATGTATCGCATTACATTAACTGCACCGTTTGTAAATGCATCAAAACAAATTGCATTTCTTGTAAACGGAAAAGCAAAAGCAGAAGCATTAAAAGAAGTATTACACGGCGATTATAATCCTGAAAAATTTCCTGCACAAATAATAAAACCAACAACAGGAGAGCTGCATTTTTTTGTTGATGAAGCAGCAATGGGTAGTTAATTACAAATCTTAATTCTCTTTATGTATTTCGCTTGTAAAGTGAAATTGTATATCAGGATTATTTTTGATTTCTGTATTTAAAAACCATTCGCTTTGGGCAAGATAAACCGGGTTGTCATCTTTATCCTTTGCAGAATTTTGTTGCTTGAATCTGAGAAATTCATCTAGCTTTTTTTCATCATTGCTGGTTAGCCAGCAAGCCTTATAAAATGGCAACATGCGAAACTCAGCAGCAGCTCCATATTCATGCAACAAGCGGTATTGAATTACCTCAAACTGCAGTTCGCCTACGCAACCAATAATTTTTTTGTTGCCGCCAAACTGCATAAACAATTGTGCAACGCCTTCATCTGTTAACTGCGCAATACCTTTTTCAAGCTGCTTTGTTTTCATCGGGTCTTTATTCACCAGTTCCTTAAAAATTTCCGGTGAAAAAGATGGAATGCCTGTAAAATAAAAGTCCTCACCTTCTGTAAGTGTATCACCAATTTTAAAATTACCGGTATCAAATAAGCCAACCACATCGCCGGGATAAGCATCTTCAATAATATCTTTATTCCTCGCTAAAAAAGAATATGGATTGCTGAAGCGAAAATCTTTTTCAAGCCTTACGTGATGATAATATTTATTGCGTTCAAACCTGCCGCTGCAAACACGAATAAAAGCAATCCTGTCTCTGTGCCGCGGGTCAAGGTTTGCATGAATTTTAAAAACAAAACCACTTAATTTATCTTCATCAACATCAACTATGCGCTTTGTTGTCTCGCGGTCCTGCGGTTCAGGAGCAATCTTTATAAATATGTCAAGCAATTCCTTTACGCCAAAATTATTGATGGCACTTCCAAAGAAAACCGGCGCTGTTTTTCCTAATAAGTAATCTTCAATATTCAATTTTCCATACACTCCATCAATCAGCTCAACATCTTCACGCAAAGTAGCGGCGTCATTCTCTCCTGTTTTTTCATCTAATAATTTATCCTGTATATCTTCAATTATAAAACTGTCTTCTTCATTTGCCTTTGTGTTGGCGGTAAATAACAACAAGCTTTTTGTATCAAGATTATACACACCTTTAAAATCTTTACCGCTGTTTATAGGCCACGTCATCGGGTGTAGCTGAATCTTTAATTCCTTTTCAATTTCTTCCAGCAAATCAAAACGGTTTTTGCCATCACGGTCCATCTTGTTAATAAAAACAATCACCGGTGTTTTGCGCATTCTGCATACTTCCATTAGCCGCCGCGTTTGTTCTTCCACACCATTCACGCTGTCAACAACAAGCACCACGCTATCCACTGCAGTTAATGTGCGGTACGTATCTTCTGCAAAATCTTTGTGACCGGGTGTATCTAATAAATTAATGAGAAAATTTTTATACTCAAACGTCATTACACTGGTGGCAACAGATATTCCACGCTGCCTTTCAATCTCCATAAAATCGCTGGTGGCATGTTTTTTTATCTTGTTGCTTTTAACCGCGCCGGCAGTTTGTATAGCGCCACCAAACAATAAAAACTTTTCAGTCAATGTTGTTTTACCTGCATCCGGGTGCGATATGATTGCGAATGTTCTTCTGCTGCTTATTTCCTTCGCGTACTTCATTTCTTTTTTCGTTAATAGTTATTAGTTAAAGGTTAATTGTATCTACTATTAACGGATAACAGTTAACTAATAACTTTTTTTGAAAGTGCGCAAAGGTAAGGCTGGGAAGAATTTGTTTAAACAGATGATTTGATAACCGTTTAGCAACCGCAATTAAAAATAACTTTGATGCAACTGCCATACATAATGAAGCCGTTCAAAAGTCTTTTCCAGCAAACAGATAACAGCTCGCTGATTATTTTCAGGATAGCGTTTGGCTTTCTTTTATGCTGGCACATGGTAACGGCAATTGTAACAGGTGTTATTTATGCTGATTACATAAAGCCGCCGTTTACTTTTTCTTTCATTGGTTTTGAATGGCTGCAACCTTTGCCTGGCAACGGCATGTATTATTATGCATGGCTCATGGTTTTACTGGCGCTGATGGTTATGCTGGGCGCATGGTACCGCCTGGCAATTACAGGTTTTGCATTGTTATGGACGATGCTGTACCTGATGCAAAAATCAGATTACAATAACCATTATTACCTCGTTATTTTATTATGCTGGATAATGGTTTTTATGCCGGCCAATCGTTATTGTGCTGTAGATGTAAAAAGAAAAGCAGTTGCAGAATCAAACCTTTGCAGCCGCTATTGCATTTTAATTTTCATTGTGCAAATGGCAATTGTTTATTTTTTTGCGGCAATCAGCAAATTAACGTTCGACTGGTTTTCCGGTAAATACATTGCCATACAATTTGCCTCCTTAAGCCGCCGCCCCACATTAGGTATTATTTATGGCAGGCGCTGGTTCCAGCTATTCATTTGTTATGGCGGCTTCCTGTCAGACCTTTTAACTGTGCCGCTATTGCTGTGGAAGAAAACAAGAAACTATGCATTTATTCTTTCATGCCTTTTTCATCTTTTCAATGCGTTCAGTTTTCATATTGGCATCTTTCCATACCTGAGCATTGCGCTGAATATTTTCTTTTTTGATGCGGCTGCGGTAAGCCGTATATTTTTTAAACAAGATGTTTCAGCAGCTGCTAATCATCAACACAAATACAATTTTTTAAAAAAGAAAATTATTGCCTGCTGCTTTAGCCTGTATATTTTCTTTCAAATAATAATACCGATGCGTTCATGGTTATATCCGGGCAATGTTTTTTGGAATGAAGAAGGCTACCGCATGAGCTGGAAAATGATGATGCGTACAAAAAACGGAAGTGTTTATTTTAAAGTGATTGATACGGCATCGCATAAACAATGGAACATTTACCCGGCAAAACAATTTTCCCGTTACCATGTAATTTGGCTTTCTATTTCACCCGATATTATCTGGCAATACAGCCAGCGGCTAAAAAAGGATTTTAGGAAGAAAGGATATGCAAATGTGCAGGTATATGCTGTTGGAGAAGTAAGCCTTAACAGAAGCAATTCCATGCCTTTAATTGATAGTAACGTAAATCTTGCAGCTGTTACATGGCAACCTTTCCGGCATTCGACATGGATAACTAATGGACCGCGATAGTTTCAAACATTAAGTGAGTAAGAAGAATTTGTTTTGACGTAAAGAT
>CAHJWK010000036.1 GCA_903642275.1 Chitinophagaceae bacterium | reverse complement strand
TTCCGATGGTGACCATTTGATACGGTTTCCTTCTTCGGCATCAGAATATCGAATGTATCGCTTTTTGCAAGCTGTGATAACCGCTGGTTAAACATGGATGTAAAAATGTTTTTTGTCAAATCAGTACGATAATCATTTAAAGTTGTTTCAGGTTTTACTTTATAAAAAGGATAATCTACTTCTATAAAAAAATTGGTAGCTTCTTTGTCTGTCGCTACAACGCTTTCATCTTTTTTGCGGGCAGCCACCTCAGCATAAAATCTTGGTTTTTCGTTTGATGGATTTTGCAACCCGTTGAAATATTCTTTTACAAGCGCTTCGGTTTTGTTTACATCAATATCTCCAACAATTATTACAGCCATCAAATCCGGCCTGTACCAGCTGTGATAAAATCTTCGTATGGCATCATGCGGAAAATGTTGAATAATACTGTCTTTACCAATCGGGTTGCGTTGTGCATATAATGAACCCTCGTATAAAACAGGAAATGTTTTGCGCTGCATACGGTCATCTGCACCTTTGCCTAACCGGCTTTCTTCCAGAATTACACCACGCTCACCATCAATCTGGTCATCATCAAAGGATAAATTACCAGCCCAGTCATCTAATACTGTTAAGCCTTTGCGCAGGTTAGATGTATCGGTTAAAGGGATAGGCAAAATATAAACGGTTTCATCAAAACCTGTATAAGCATTCAGGTCAGCACCAAACTGCACACCTATGCTTTGAAGGAAGTTTACCAGTTCATTCTTTTTAAAATGTTCACTGCCGTTAAAAGCCATGTGCTCATTAAAATGTGCAAGCCCTTGCTGATCACTATCTTCAAGAATAGAACCTGCATTAACCACCAGCCGCATTTCTGCTTTGCTTTCCGGCTTTTCATTATGACGTATATAATAGGTTAAGCCATTTGCCAGTTTGCCAATGCGCACACCTGAATCAACAGGTAATTTTTGCGAAAGGTCTTGTGCGTTTAAAATTATGCCTGAACATAATAAAGCAAGTAAAAAAAAATATAATCGTAGCATTTATAAAAACTAAGCCGCAAATATATTGGGCTAATCTTTAAAGTACATTTTAACATGCATAAACAAATCATAAGTTTCTAATATTTTTGTTGTAATCTTTCAGGTTATAAAGTTTAGTTATGAAATATTTTAAGCTGATGTTTTCGCTTGCTTTATTAAGTACTTATGGTAAGGCGCAAAATATTGTTGATGGCCATCCGTCCTGGATTATGCAGGGCAACATTTATGAAGTAAACGTGCGTCAATATACTGATGCAGGAACATTCAAAGCTTTTGAACCAAATCTTCCGCGATTAAAAAAAATGGGTGTGCAAACATTATGGTTTATGCCAATAAATCCCATAAGCGTTGTTGATCGCAAAGGCGCTTTGGGAAGTTATTATGCAGTATCAAATTATACTGCCATAAATCCGGAATATGGTAACATGGATGACTGGAAAGAACTTGTAAAAAAATGTCATGACATGGGTTTTAAAGTTGTTATTGACTGGGTGCCAAACCACACTGGTGCGGATAATTACTGGCTCACGGCACATCCCGATTTTTTTATTCATGACTCAACGGGTAAAGCGGCTGTGCCTTTTGATTGGACTGATACACGCCAGCTTGATTATAGTAATGTTACTATGCAGGATTCAATGATAAATGCTATGAAATTCTGGATAACAAATTCTGATGTAGATGGTTTTCGCTGTGATGTTGCATGGCATGTGCCGGATGCTTTCTGGCAGAAATGTATTCCGCAATTAAAAGCTATGAAAAATATTTTTATGCTGGCAGAAGGAGATAAGCCTTCATTAGAAACAGATGGTTTTGATGCCACTTATACATGGACAGAATTTAACGTGATGAAACAAATTGCTGCGGGCAAAAGCAATGCACTTGCAATGGATAGTATCATACACTTTATTGATTCAACATTTCCTGCAAATACCTTACGCATGTACTTTACCAGTGACCATGATGAGAATAGCTGGAACAAAGCTGATTACGGAACAATGCCCGGCGCTTCTCATGCACCATTTGCCGTAATAACACAAACACTTAAAAAATCAGTGCCGTTGGTTTACAGCGGACAGGAAGAACCAGTGCTTGACAGCATCTCTTTCTTCTATAAAGATCCTATTCATTTTGGTAATTATGCAAGAGCAAACTTTTATGATATGTTGCTTCATTTAAGAATGCAACATGCAGCATTATCAGCTAATGCCTCATTCAAAAAAATAAATACTACAAATGATAGCGCTGTATATGCTTTTGAAAGAAGTAATGGTGCTGATAAAATAATCGTGATAACAAATCTTACAAACAAACCGCAGGAGTATTCTATATCAGACAATGATATTACAGGTAATGCTTTAAATGTATTTACACTGAAAAAAGAAAAACTTATTAGCAATGTAAAAATGCATATTCAACCCTGGGGCTATTATGTTTATAGTTTTTAAGATTAATGTTGTGTGATAATTTTGAATAAATATGGTTTCAAGAAAAACGAAATACGCCATTAATGCATTGGTTTATCTTGCCCGTGAAAGTAAAGATGGTCAACCTATACAAATAAGCTGTATCGCTGAAAAAGAACATATACCAAGAAAATTTCTGGAAGCTATTTTATTGCAATTGCGTAATGCCGGAATGCTTAACAGCCGCAAAGGAAAATTGGGTGGTTATTCGTTACAAAAATCTCCTGAAGAAATAAACATTGCGGATGTTATGCGCTTGTTTGACGGGCCAATTGCATTACTGCCTTGTGTTGCATATAAATATTATAAGCGTTGTGATGAATGTGTTGATGAAGGAACCTGCGGCATAAGAGCTGTATTTTCTGAAGTGCGTACAGAAACCGTGCGCATGTTAAAGAATGCAACACTTGCTGAGGTATTAAGAAGGAGCGAAGGACTTAAAGAAATCAGTCTGGTGAAAACAAAAAACAAAAAGAAGTAATTTTTATTTTTAACTCCTACTAAATTGATAGGAATTATATATGTTTGCGATTAATGAATTAACAGTCTATCCAAAACCAAATCGTATCATGAAACTATTAGTTACGCAGTTGACCTTAATACTTGTTCCAATACTTGGTTTTTCTCAACTTACGGGCAAGGTTGTAAATGAGCAAAACGCCAGCGTTCCTTTTGCAAGTGTTATTGTAAAAAGCACTACACATGGTACCAGCACAGACTCGTCTGGTCATTTTTTTTTAAGCGTAAAAGAAAATTATCCTTATACTGTAGTGGTTACATCCGTTGGCTTTTCGCCTGAAGAAGTTGTTATAAGAAATATCAATACAAATAATGTTTTAATACAGCTTGAATCTTTATATAATACAGATACCGTTATTACTATTTCACGCAGGCGCCGTGAAATATTACAGGATGTACCAATGCCGGTGACAGTTTTAACCAGTACACAAATAAATGAAGCAGGTGCTTTCAACGTGAATAGAATAAAAGAATTTATTCCATCGGTTCAGCTATATTCTTCAAATCCCCGCAATACTGCTCTTAATATTAGAGGACAGGGAACAACTTTTGGATTAACAAACGATGGTGTTGAGCCTGGTGTTGGTTTTTATGTTGATGGTGTTTATTATGCAAGGCCGGCGGCTACAACACTTGATTTTATTGATGTTGACCGGATAGAAGTATTGCGTGGACCGCAGGGCACTTTGTTTGGTAAGAATACAACAGCAGGTGCATTTGTTATAACCACACGCAAACCTTCATTTACGCCCGGAGGAAATTTTGAGTTAAGCTATGGTAATTATAATTATGTGCAGGCTAAAGCTTCTATTACAGGAAAAATTGTAAAAAAAATAGCAGGCCGTTTATCATTTTCGGGAACACAACGTAATGGCACAATTAAAAATATTTCAAAAGATGAATTAGTAAATGATCTGAATAATCTTGGTGTTCGTGGCCAGCTTTTATATACACCATCAGATAAATTAGACATTACACTATCAGGTGATTATTCAAACCAACATCCAAATGGTTATGCGCAGGTAATTGCCGGTGTTGTAAAAACACTGCGGCCTGATTATCGCCAGTTTAATGCAATTATTGCTGACTTAAATTATAAGCTGCCTACTACAAACCCGTTTGATCGTATCATAGATCAAAATACACCATGGCGCTCTGACAATGCTTTAGGTGGTACATCATTAAACATGGATTTTAAGATGGGCAAAGGAACACTTACTTCTACTACAGCATGGCGGTACTGGAATTGGCAATCTTCAAACGACCGCGATTATACGGCTTTATCTTCCTTGCAATTATCGCAGTCTTCATATAAGCATAAGCAATGGTCACAGGAGGTGCGTTATGCAGGCAACATCAGTTCAAACATCAGTGGTGCTGTTGGTGTCTTTGGGCTTGGACAACATCTTTATACTACTCCATATCAAACAGAAGAGTCAGGGCCTGACCAATGGAGATTTGTGCAAAGCACTACAAGTGCTGATTGGGAAACACCGGGTTTGCTTGATGGTTATGGCATTCACACAACTTCTGATTTAAAAACTTTCAGCGGTGCAGCATTTGGACAATTTGATTGGGAAGTAATTAATAAACTGCATGCGCTTGGTGGTATCCGCTTCAACTATGATAAGAAAAAAGCTGACTTCAACAGAACAACTTATGGCGGTTTACAAACATCAGATTCAAATTTAATTGCTTTAAAAAAACTGGTTTATACTAACCAGCAGTTTAATGTAAACACCAATAATAATAACGTTTCTTATCTGGCTACGTTATCGTACAGAGCAGCAAAGCAGGTGAATACCTATATCACTTATTCTACGGCGTATAAATCTGTAGGAATTAATCTTAGCGGCCTTCCAACGGATAAAGGAAAAGTTTTAACTGATCTTGCAGTTGTAAAACCTGAACACGTTCAGCATTGGGAAGCTGGAATAAAAACAACACCTTTTCCCGGTACCACTTTAAACTTAACAGCATATAATACCAACATTAAAAATTATCAAACACTGGTACAAACGCCTGAGCCTGGTGTAAACCGTGGCTATCTTGCCAATGCAGAAAAAGTACGTATACAAGGCATAGAGTTTGATGGTAACAGCAGAATAAACAATAATTTTTCATTGTACAGTGCTGCTGCTTATACAAATGGAAAATATATTTCATTTAAAAATGCACCTGTACCACTTGAAGAAACCGGCGGCCCTTCTGCATATAAAGATATTTCAGGTGAAGTATTGCCAGGCATTTCAAAATGGTCTGTTTCGCTCGGCGGAGAGTTTAGCACACCTGCGATATTTATGGGCAAAGCAGGAAGATTTTTTGTTGCACTGGAAAGCTTTTACCGTTCATCTTTTTCATCAAGCGCCACGCCATCTAAATATTTGAATGTTCCATCCTATGTGCTTGCAAATGCACGTGCAGGCTTTCGTGTAAACAATGGCCTTTCAGCATTTGTATGGGGCAGGAATATTTTCAATAAAGATTATTTCGAGCAGTTGCTGGTAGCTTCAGGCAATACTGGTCAGTATGCTGCTGTGCTCGGCGATCCCAGAACTTATGGCATAACATTAAATTATTCATTTTAGAAAATATTGATAAGTGAATAAGTACTTGCATAATTCCTGTTCACCTAACAGACATGAAAATAAAATCTTTGTTTCGATTTGATTTCTGTAGTTTATTTTTAATTTAACCAGTTATGGTTTCAAAGCTTAGTTCCGATGAAGTACTCAGTTTTCTGATAATTGTTAGCATTATACTCATTTCATCGCGTGTACTTGGGGAACTGTTTAGAAAATTTAAGCAGCCTGCCGTAATAGGAGAAATAATTGCAGGTATATTATTAGGGCCTTCGTTATTGGGTACAATTGCACCACACATTTTTGCAAATATTTTCACAGCACAAAACGGCGTTCCGTTTAAAGCCTTTGATGGCCTTGCGCAAATCGGCATTATACTTTTTATGTTTGTTGCAGGTATTGAAGTTGATTTAAAACAGATTCGCAAACAAGGGAAACAGGCAGCATCAATAAGTTTAATGGGTTTGATATTTCCCTTTGCACTGGGTTTTGGTGCGGTTTGTTTTTTTTATGACAAAATTTTTTCTGCACCATCAAACATAAGCATTGCCATACCAGCAATGTTTTTTGGAACGGCACTTTCCATCACAGCGTTATCGGTTATTGCCAAAATTTTATTAGACCTTGATATACTGCGCTCCAAAATTGGCAATCTTATATTAACTGCCGCAATGATTGATGATTTTTTAGGATGGATATTATTTTCAATCATTATACAATTGATGAAGCCTGTAGGTCAAAATGTATTTTGGTCTGTAAGCATGGTACTTATTTATACAATTTTTATTATCACAATTGGCAGGTGGATAGTAAATAAGATTCTATTCATTGCCGACAAATTTTTGTCAACTGGCGGAGTGATTACTGTTGCTGTTTGTCTCTGTTTATTAAGTGCCATATACACCGAATACCTTGGCGTAAGAGGAATCTTTGGTGCATTTTTGATGGGTGTTGTTGTCGGGGATTCAAAATTTTTCCCTGAGCTTTTGCAAAAAAATTTACACCAGTTTGTATTAAATATTGTTGCGCCGTTATTTTTTGCTTCAATAGGTTTACGTGTAAACTTTGTAACAAATTTTAATATTGAAATAGTTGCTATTATTTTATTAATTGCCTGTCTTGCCAAATTAATTGGCGCCGGCGTTGGGGCACGCATGAGCGGTTTAAGTAAAAATGAATCTTATGCAGTTGCTTTTGGTATGAACTCAAGAGGTTCGCAAGAAATTGTGTTAGGCACATTGGCATTACAGGCAAAAATTATTGATGAACCAATATTTGTTGGCTTGGTAGTAATGACTATTGTTACAATATTGATTGCAGGTCCATTTATGAGATATTATCTAAATAAACACGATGCAGCTATAGCAAAGAAATCATCTGCTGTTTCAGTAATCAAGCAACCGGAAATAAAGCCAGCAGATATTAATGTATAATGGTGAGTATTAAAAGCGATTTTTTGCAAGTCAGTAATTTGCGTGTTTAGTTTTAGCAGACAGGACAATAAAAGAAAAAGGTAAAAGTTTTTTTATATAAGGCCTCAAACAAAATCTTAAACTTACAGTGGCAACATAAAGCTAAATACCGAACCTTTATTTAGTTCGCTTTCTACCAATAGTTTTCCGCCCTGCGCTTCTATAAATTCTTTTGAGATGGCAAGGCCCAAACCTGTACCTTTTTCATTAGTGCCGGGCACTTTAAAATAACGGTCAAATAATTTTGGAAGATGCTCTTGCGCAATTCCTTTGCCATTATCTTTTACTGAAAAAAAAATATTGTTTTCCTTTTGCAGGGCACTTACTTCAACACTGTTATTTTCTGAAGAATATTTTATCGCATTGGTTAAAAAATTGTTCAGCACCCAAATTGTTTTGTCTTCATCAGCATTAATGGTTGATAGATTTTCTGCAGCATGATTTTGTATGCTTACGTTCTTTTGCCTGGCACTTGTTTCAACCGCTTTAATAGCATTTTCTATTATTACTTTTGGGTTAACCTGTGTTACTGTCAATTGAATTTTTCCTGCTTCCAGTTGTGACATATTCAGCAATTCACTTAAAATTTTAAGCATGCGCTGGTTATCCTGTTTCAGGTTATATATCAATTCTTTTTGTTCACCTGATAAAGTTCCGGTGCGCTGGTCTTCCAGTAATTTCAAACTAAAATCAGAAGCAGCTAACGGCGTTTTTAATTCATGTGAAACCGTAGCAATAAAATTTGTTTTGGCAACATCAAGCTCTTTAAATGAAGTAATATTTTTTATGATGATAACCTTGCTTTGCGTATCATTCTGGTTTATTTCAATTGTTTCTTTAGTAAAATAATTTTCCCTGTTCAGCATAACAATCTTAAACGGTGTGGTGCTGTTATTTTCCAATAAAAATTTAAACAGGTCATTCCTTTCTGCAATTGCTTCAGCCTTTTTACCAATCATATCATCATTGCGCATGTTTAAAAGCTGCAGAGCCTGTTCATTCGCAAATAGTATAACGTTTTTTTTATCAAGGCCAATACTTGCATCTTTTAAACTGTTTATCACCGCTTCGGCACGGCTTTTTTCAAACATTAATTTATTAAGATTGGAACTTTCAAAATTCTCAAGCCTTTCAGCCATATTATTAAATGCATTTGCAAGTGTGCCGAATTCATCTTTGTTATTAATATGAATTCTATACTTATAATTTTTACCGGCGATTTCTTTAATGGCGTCTGTTAATTGAATAATTGATTTAGTAACAACGGATGGAAAGTTTATAATGAATGTAAATGCAATAAGAAAAATAAAACCACCAAGGGCAATAATTATAGCTAAAGCATCTGTTGCAGATTGTTGCGCCGCAGTGTTTTTTCTTTTGATAGAAATCATGTTCAGGCTAACTATGTTGTAAAGTTGCTCACGTATCTGCTTTAAATTTTGTTTTGATGTATCGCTGCTTTTAAACCTGTTAAAAAACATTCTTAAATCTGTTGTAGCTTTTTTTTCACCTGGCTCGGTAACATTGCTTTCCTGCTTCTGTAAATTGGTTTCAAAAATTTTTACTGATGTGGTATAATCATTATCAAAATTATTTAATTGCTGCTGCATATTCTGGCAATAGGAGAGGCTTTCGTAATTATCCTGCAATACATTTCTTGCATCATTTTTCAATTTGGCAGTGTAGTAAATACTAACACCTCCTGTTATTAATATCAGCAAAAACATGAACAAAGTCCCCAGCCAGATTTTCTTTTTTACAGTAAGCTTCATTATGAAAGAATAACTATATCTATATTATTTTTTGAAAGCGTTTTTAGCAACTGGTTAAAAGCACTTGTTTTTAAAATTACCTGGAAAAGATTTATATGCGGCTTGCCCAAACATATTGTTGTTATATTATTTTCTACTGCAGTTTCAATAATCGAAGTTGCAATTTTATTATCTTTTTTCTGAATGATTTTTGCGCCAAGCTCTGTTGCATTTTTAAAATTATTTATTAAGTGCCTTTGTGCAGCAAGCTGAATTTTATTTGCTGATTCTTTTGATGACTGTACATATAACAAAAACCATTTGCTGTTATAATATGATGCAAGTCTCGCTGTTTTACGAATGATGTGTTGTGCAATTTCATGATTGGAAGAAATGCAAGCCATAAAACGTTCATGCCGGAAAGGAGTTTGCTTTGCGGTAATTTGATAGTCTACTTTTCGCTCAACCTGGCCGGCAACTTCTTTTAATGCAAGCTCTCTTAACTGCAAAATTTTATCAGGCTGAAAAAAATTGGTTAATGCCTGCTGTACTTTTGTTGGGTCATAAATCTTTCCTTCTTTTAATCGTGTTATCAGTTCATCAGCAGTAAGATCTATATTAACTACTTCATCAGCAACCTGCAAAATTTTATCAGGCACTCTTTCTTTTACATCAACACCGGTAATTTGTTTTACTTCATTATTAATACTTTCAATATGCTGAATATTTATCGCAGTTATAACATCAATACCGGCATAAAGAATATTCAAAACATCCTGCCAGCGCTTATCATTTTTACTGCCTGGAATGTTTGAGTGCGCCAGCTCATCAACAATTACAACATCAGGATGCAATAACAAAATTGCATTTACATCAAGCTCATCCAAACGTTTGCCTTTATAAAAAACCTCACGCCTTGGTATAAGGGATAAGCCATCAATTAATGCCTGCGTTTCTTTCCTGTTATGCGTTTCAACCAAACCAATTTTTACGTTTATGTTGTTGCGTTGCAATGCATGCGCTTCCTGCAACATGCGGTATGTTTTACCAACACCGGCGCTCATGCCAACGTATATCTTTAGTTTGCCTTTGAGATTTCTTTCCGTGTTAAAGAGTTGCGATTCACTATTTATTATTTCTTCTGACATGTAATTATCAAAGATTAAAAAGAAAATGCTAAAGCCGTTGTTATAAATGTTGTGTTCTTTTTTGATGTGCTTTCATCTTTTATAAAGTAAGCATCATCACCATGAATGTTGCGCAACTCAATTCTGAAAACAGCATTATTAAATAACTGCCTGTCGTAGTTTATACTTAATCCAAGTGCTTTAAAACCATTTGTTGTGCTTGTTGAAACTAATGCCTGATTTTTATCGCTGTAATATTCTGCTCTTGCTGCAATACTGTTTTTATTATCGGGAGAAATTTTTAAAATGATAACAGGTGCATATACATAATTAAAACTGCTGCTGCCTTTTGATTTTTGCTGCATGCAAAAATCAAAACCTGTTGTTAAACCAATTACACTGCTAAATTGAAAGATGCCATAGAAGTCATGATAATAACGCATAAGCCTTGCGCTGTCTGGTTTATCATTACCAATAAATGTACTGTAATTTAATGTTGCTTTTGATGAAGGCGTATAAGTTATCTGCGTTCCAAAAGCCGGCGTGCTGTTATAATCAGGCCGTTGAATATGTTGCCATCCGTTTAAATATAATGCGCTTAAAAACCATTTACTGTTATTTGATGTATAACTGATTTTTGCGCCGCTTTCATAATAAGGTGAATTATCTGCAACAATGCTGCGTGTAACATTCCAGCAATCTTTACCTTTTGCACTTTCAAAACCAATATGTGAAGCGAAGATGCCCGCATCAACCCATAATCTGCTTTTCTTTGAAATTTTTACACCTGCATTTACTTCAAACAGGTTTTTTAAAACACCGGGTTCTGCTGCGTAGTTAGCGTTAACATAAGTGCCTGCAGCTAAGGCAATGTTGGCTCTAATCTTATCATTATTATAAGCTGCTTTTACATAAGCAAGATTAATGGTTACTTCGTTATTGCGGTTGTAGCTGTATATAAACGGCGCTTTGCTGTTTACTGATGGATTATTAAAATCATAACTATAATAAGCTTCAGCATACGCACTTAAAGTAAGATTATTTTTTGTACTGTCCTGGGCAAATAATGTTGTTGCTGCTACTAAAAAAGTAACAGTTGTAAAATACTTTTTCATTTTATTATTTTAATTCGTCTAATGCAATATTTAATTTCAATACGTTCACTTTAGATGGGCCCATAAAACCAAGTAACGGGCCATCAGTGTGTTCATCAACCAGGCTGTTTAATTTATTCTCGTGGAGATGACGTATTGCGGCAATACGCTTAACCTGAACTTTGGCTGCAGCCGGAGAAAGGTCAGGGTCTTCACCGCTGGCAGATGCTGTTACCAGCTCAGCCGGAATTTCTTTTTTATTGATGCCGGGATTATGAACAAGAAATGTATCAATCCTGTTCTGTACCTGTTTTAAATAATCAGGGTTTGTAGGGCCTTTGTTTGAACCGGCAGAACCTGCAGCATTATATCCAATTGCGGAAGGGCGGCTCCAGAAGTATTTATCGTTCGTAAAATTTTGACCGATAAGTGCATAACCCACTACTTTGCCATTTACCTTAACCGTTTCACCATCGCCGCCGCCGCCAGGTGTAAGCTTGCCAACTGCAGCAACAAACAAAGGATAAATTATAGAACATAATACAAGCAGCACAAGTGTGAGCTTTAATGATGGAAGAATATATTGTTTCATGATTGTAAATATTAGATGTGATGTAATGATTATCGCATAAAAACTGCGAGCAGCATGTCTATTAATTTGATACCGATGAAGGGTATAACAATGCCGCCAAAACCATAGATAAATAAGTTTCGCCTTAATAAAGCACTTGCACCAATTGGTTTATAAGATACACCGCGTAATGCCAGTGGAATAAGCATTGGGATAATGATTGCATTAAAAATTACGGCTGATAAAATTGCACTTTGCGGGCTTGCCAGATGCATAATATTAAGTGCCTGCAATGATGGAATTGATACAATAAATAACGCAGGAACAATAGCAAAATATTTTGCTACATCATTAGCAATAGAAAAGGTTGTGATGGTACCTCTTGTTATTAATAATTGTTTGCCTATTTCAACAATTTCAATAAGCTTGGTGGGGTCGTTATCAAGGTCAACCATGTTGCCTGCTTCTTTTGCAGCTTGTGTACCGCTATTCATTGCTACACCAACATCAGCCTGCGCCAATGCCGGTGCGTCGTTGGTGCCATCACCCATCATCGCAACAAGCTTACCACCGGTTTGCTCCTTCTTTATATAAATCATTTTATCTTCCGGTTTAGCTTCCGCAATAAAATCATCTACACCGGCTTTCTCTGCAATAAATTTTGCTGTTAAAGGATTATCACCGGTAACCATTACTGTTTTTACACCCATCTTACGTAGGCGTTGAAAACGTTCCTGTATGCCTGGTTTGATAATGTCCTGCAATTCTATAACGCCTGTTGCATTATCATTATAACTTAACACCAGCGGCGTTCCGCCATTGCCTGCTATTTCACGCGTTTTATTAATAAGATATGCAGAGACTTTATTGCCGGCTTTTTCAACACGGTTTTTTATTGAATCGAATGCGCCTTTGCGGATGTGCATATCATTCATATCAATTCCGCTGCTTCTTGTTTCTGCGGTAAACTCAACAAAATTCGCCTGACCTTTTTTAATAACAGGCCTTGGAAAGCCCTTTGTTTCTGCAAGCTCAATAATTGATTTGCCTTCAGGTGTTTCATCCGCTAATGATGCAAGCACACATGCTTCTATAAAGTTTTTTTCAGGCTGCTGTTCATCAACCCAAAAATTTGTTGCCTTACGATTACCAATAGTTATCGTTCCTGTTTTATCAAGCAGTAATGTATCAACATCACCTGCTGTTTCAACTGCCTTGCCACTTTTAGTAATTACGTTTGCACGCAAAGCCCTGTCCATACCTGCAATACCAATAGCACTTAACAAGCCGCCGATTGTTGTTGGTATCAAACAAACAAATAAAGAAATATAAGCTGCAATACTGATAGAAGTGTTTGCATAATCTGCAAACGGTTTTAGTGTGACACAAACAATAATGAATATTAAAGTAAAGCTTGCAAGTAAGATAGTAAGCGCAATTTCATTAGGTGTTTTTTGTCTTGATGCACCTTCAACTAATGCAATCATTTTATCTAAAAAACTTTCTCCGGGCTCTGTTGTAACACGTACTTTAATTTTATCTGACAGAACTTTTGTGCCGCCTGTTACAGAAGATTTATCACCACCTGATTCACGTATTACTGGTGCAGATTCACCGGTTATTGCTGACTCATCTATTGTTGCAATACCTTCAATTATTTCACCGTCCATCGGTATGGTATCACCTGTTTCACAAAGAAATACATCACCTTTTTTTAATTGAGATGATGGAACGATTTTTACTTCGTTCATAAAAATTTCTCCGATTAATTCAACTTTTTTTGCAGGTGTATCCTGTCTTGTTTTGCGTAAGCTGTCTGCCTGCGCTTTACCTCTTGCTTCCGCGATAGCTTCAGCAAAGTTGGCAAACAATACAGTAACAAAAAGTACTGCTGTAATAGCAATGTTATAAGCTAAACTTCCCTGGGTTTTTTCACCAGCTGCAACCCAAATGCATACACCCATCATTACTGCTGTGCCTATTTCAACAGTAAACATTACAGGATTGCGCACCATATAACGCGGACTCAATTTTATAAAAGATTGTTTAAATGCTTCATTGATTAATGAAG
The DNA here is from genome assembly GCA_903642275.1 of Chitinophagaceae bacterium. Taxonomy (GTDB): domain Bacteria; phylum Bacteroidota; class Bacteroidia; order Chitinophagales; family Chitinophagaceae; genus Parafilimonas. Next base: position 20,669 of record CAHJWK010000036.1, on the reverse strand, counting down.
GTTCAAACAATTTAGAAGCTTTTGAATTTGACATATTAAAACTCTTTAGAGTTATTTAAATTTTTAATGTGCATGCATGCTTAAATGTTCTGCGATAGGCCCTAACACCAACGGCGGAAAATAAGAGAGCGCTGTAACAATTACAATTACTGCAATCGTCATTACACCAAATGTTGTGGAGTCTGTTCTTAAGGTGCCTGCAGATTCAGGAATATATTTTTTATTTGCAAGAAGGCCTACAATTGCAACGGGTCCAATGATTGGAAGAAATCTTGCAAGCAGCATCACAATACCTCCGGATACATTCCACCAGGTGCTGTTATCACCTAAACCTTCAAAGCCGCTGCCATTATTTGCATTGCATGATGTGTATTGATACAGCATTTCTGAAAAACCATGATAGCCGGGATTATTAAGCCAGGCAGAAGGTTTTTCGGCCCAGTCTGCATTAGCATGATGTACAAGAATGTAAGCAGCAAGTGCAGTACCGCCTTTTATAAGAAATGCTGAAAGAAGCGTAACAATTGCAGCAATTTTTACTTCCCGCGCTTCTACTTTATGCCCTAAAAATTCGGGCGTTCGCCCAACCATCAAACCAGAAATAAATACTGCAATAATTATAAATATAAAATAGTTAAGTAAGCCAACGCCAACACCGCCATACAATGCATTTATCATCATATCAAGCATTACAACGCCACCGGATAAAGGCATTAAACTATCATGCATTCCATTAACAGAACCGTTGGATGTTGATGTTGTAGCAACACTCCAAAAGGCAGTTGATGCAGAACCAAATCTTATTTCTTTTCCTTCCATTGCACCAATATTTTGCGCAATGCCCATCCTATCTATTTCAGGATTTCCTTTCGTTTCAAAATAAATATTGTTGATGCAAAAAAGGATAAAGAAGAATGTCATCACACCAAGAATTACGTAAGCTAATTTTTTCTTTTTAAGATAAAACCCCAGTGCGAAGATTAACGCAATAGATACAAGCAGTATAGAAATTTCTTCTATTACGTTGGTAAAATAATTCGGATTTTCAAATGGTACTGCAGAGTTTGCGCCAAAATAACCACCACCATTTGTACCCATTTGTTTAATAGCAATCATGCCGGCAGCCGGGCCTCTTGAAACATTTTGTGTATCGCCCTGTAATGTTATAATTGTGTCTTTACCTTTAAAGCTTGATGGTGTACCATTGAATGCAAGTATGATGGCCAATACTATTGATAAAGGCAGCAATAGCCTTGTAATTGATTTAATGAAGATGCTCCAAAAATTGCCCAGCTTGTCAGTGGTTTTTTCTTTAAAACCATTAAACAAAGCAATTAAACAGGCAATGCCGGTTGCTGCGCTTGTGAACTGAAGAAAGGTGAACAAAAACAGCTGTGTTAAATAAGTTGCGCCTGTTTCACCTGAATAATCCTGCAGGTTTGTGTTGGTTACAAAACTTATAATGGTATTAAATGCAAGGTCTGGAGTTTGATCAGGATTGCCGTCAGGATTAAATGGCAAATGACCCTGATATATCAGCAAGATAAATCCATATACAAACCATAAAAGATTTATAGTAAGCATAGCTTTTAAAAACTCTTTCCAGTTCATGCTTTTTATTGGGTCAATTCCGCAAATACGATATATAAAGCGCTCCAGCGGATTCATAAAATCCATCAGCGTTCTTTCACCAGCAAAAACTTTTGCGATGTACTTACCTAAAGGGACAGCAAGCAATATTGTAACTAAAAAAGTAATTATAACGCCGATTAATTCTGTATTCATAATGTGTGATGTTATAAGTGAGAAGTAAGATGCAGGAAGTAGGATGCTCATTCACATCTGGTCCTTACATCAAACCTTCTTAAAATTTTTCTGGTTTTATTAAAACATACAGCAGGTAAATAAATACTGCTACAGAAATGGTCAGAAGAATATTGTTTGCCATGTTATATTTTTTCAAAAAATTGAATAGATTTAAAAAAGAGGTAGAAGCCAATTAAGCCTGCGACGATTAAGATTACTGATAGCATATATTTTTTTTCATTGATATGCCAATAGAATGCCTGCAATATTTTTTTCCAGTTGATTATAATGAAACTCAATACAGGTAAGTGTTTCAGGAAATTATTCAGATTGAAGTCAATTTTATTAAAACAAAAAACCCTTTCATTTTGAAAGGGTAATCATATCAAAATGAAAAGGTGTTAAACCGGAATATTATATTCTTCTAGCTTTCTGTATAAAGTTGTCAAGCCTATACCTAAGTGCTCCGCAGCTTTAGTTTTATTACCATTTGTATGTTGCAATACTTTTTGAATATGTTTTTTTTCAATGTTGCTGAGGCTTAAATTATCTGCAACGTTTTCAGTTTGAAGTTGCAATTCATAAGGTAAATGTTCGGGTAAAATAACATCATCGGCTAAGATAACTGCGCGTTCAATTACATTTTTTAATTCACGCACATTGCCTCTCCATTCATAATTTTTAAACAGTTGCATTGCTTCAGTACTTAAGTGTAAATCTTGTTTTGCTTCTTTTATTTTATTTACTGATAGAAAATTTTCAGCCAGTGCAATTATGTCTTCTCTTCGTTCTTTTAATGATGGTAATTGAATAGTAAAAACGTTTAACCGGTAAAAAAGATCTTCCCTGAAACTGCCATCTTCAATTGCTTTTTTTAAATCTTTATTTGTAGCCGCAATTATGCGCACATCTACTTTAGTGCTTCTTTCATCACCGAGTTTAATGAATTCATGCTGCTCAATTACACGTAACAACTTTGCCTGCAGCTCTATGTTCATTTCACCAATTTCATCTAAAAATAAAGTGCCATCACCCGCCAGTTCAATCAGGCCTTTCTTATCTTTTATTGCACCGGTATAAGCACCGGATTTATGGCCAAACAATTCGCCTTCTAATAAATCTTTTGTAAACGCACTGCAGTTAATGGCTATAAATGCATGTTGTGCACGTTTGCTGTTTGCATGTATGGCATTTGCAAAAACTTCTTTGCCCGTTCCTGTTTCACCCAATAACAAAACTGTTGTATCTGTTGCTGCAATTTTTTTTGCAAGATTTATAGCTGATTGTATTTGTTTACTATTACCGAAAATATCAGTAAAATCAAAACTGCCTTTATCTTTTATTTTTATTGCCGATTTTTTATTTTGATTTGATTTATTTAATGCCTGGTTTAATAATGGAATGATCTTATCATTATCATCACCTTTTAAAATATAATCAAACGCCTGGTTCTTTATTGCCTGCACGCCATCTGTAATATTGCCATAAGCTGTTAATAAAATAACCTCCAGCAAAGGATACTTTGATTTTATTTCAGCCGTAAAATCAACACCATCACCATCGGGTAGTTTTACATCACACAGCACAACATCAACTTCCTGTTTTAATAAAATTTTTCTTGCTGACTTTAAATCACCTGCCTGTATAACATTAAATTTTTCAAGTGATATAATTCTTGCCAGCAGGTTGCGCAGCTTTTCTTCATCATCTATAATTAAAATTTGTGCAGCCATTTTATACTTAAAGTGTAAATCTAATCACTGTACGCCAATGAACATTTTTGTATTGGAATGATACATTAGAATTTCTATAACGTTTGCCTCATCATTTGCATCTGCCACTTATCCGCAACTGAACCCTTTGAACTGTAATCAGGCGTGATGGTATCGCATTTGAAAAATTACCGGCATATCACACAAACAAAAAATAATAGTATGAAAAAGATATCAATCATAATTGCAGCTGCAATGCTTATAATTATTACAACAGGTTTTATAAGCTATAAAAATTTTACTGTAAAAAAGGTAAATAAGAATATTAATGTAGAAGTGTTTAAAGATGCAAGTTATAATGCACCGGTTTATGCTGATGCTTATGCAACTATCAACATTACAGTTATCAAAGTAAACGGCAGCAAAAGAGATACTGCTTTTACACACAACTTTACGCCAATGCAATTAAAAAGTTTCCCGTCATCTGATAAGCCACTTTTAAGTAAGATTTCTGTAAGTAACATAAATGACAAGCAAGAAAGGCTTGAGGTATATTATACACTTACCTATAACACAAAAGGCAGCCAATTAGTTTTTTGTGATGTTACCTTAATTGGCAAAGGAAAAAAAAGTGGTAGTTTAAGCATAAAAATATAAGAAAAAATTGTCAGTCTGTCACGCAAAAGGTAATTGGTATTTTCTTTGATTTGCAGGTTGAAACTATAATTACACGATATGCAAAAAGGTCAAATAAGGGTTCATACAGAAAACATATTTCCTATTATTAAAAAGTTCTTATACAGCGATCATGATATTTTCTTACGTGAGTTAATAAGCAATGCTGTTGATGCATCACAAAAAATAAAAACGTTATCATCCATTGGTGAAGCCAAAGGCGACTTGGGTGATGCAAGAATAGATGTTGTGCTTGATGCAAAAGAAAAAACGCTTACCATTACCGACCGCGGCATTGGAATGACGCAGGAAGAAGTTGATAAATATATTAACCAGGTTGCTTTTAGCGGTGCTGAAGATTTTATGCAGAAATATAAAGATGCAAACATCATCGGGCATTTTGGTTTGGGTTTTTACAGCGCATTTATGGTGAGTGACAAAGTTGAAATTTATACCAAAAGTTATAAAGATGAAAGTGGCGTTTACTGGAGTTGCGATGGCAGCCCTGAATTTGAATTATACCAGGTTGATTATAATGAACGCGGAACAAAAATAGTTTTGCATATTAATGAAGAAAGTAAAGAATTTCTTGAGTCTGCCCGCATTAAAGGCATTCTTGAAAAGTTTTGTAAGTTCTTGCCCATACCTATTTTTTTTGAAGACAAGCAGATTAATAACACAAACCCTATATGGACTAAAAAACCTTCTGACCTTACAACACAGGATTACCAGAATTTTTATAAAGAATTATATCCCTTTGGCGAGTTGCCTTTGTTCTGGATTCATCTGAATGTTGATTATCCTTTTAATCTTACCGGCATTCTTTATTTCCCAAAAATTAAACAGAGCTACGAGATTCAGAAAGATAAAATCCAGTTATACAGCAACCAGGTTTTTGTAACCGATGAAGTAAAGGATATTGTGCCCGAATTTTTAATGTTGCTGCATGGTATTATTGATAGCCCCGATATTCCATTAAACGTAAGCCGCAGTTATTTGCAAGGCGACCCGAACGTAAAAAAAATCAACACATACATCACTAAAAAAGTAGCCGATAAACTTGAAGAAATTTTCAACAAAGAAAGAAATGAGTTTGAAGAAAAATGGGAAAGCCTTGGCTTGTTTGTTAAGTATGGAATGATGACTGATGATAAGTTTCTTGACAAAGCCAATAAGTTTTTTGTGATGGAAAATACATCAGGCAAAAAGTTTTATACGCTTGATGAGTACAGAACTGAAACTGAAACATTGCAAAAAAATAAAGATGGCAAACTCACAATTATTTATACCACAAACCCGGTTCAGCAGGATAGTTATATAAAAGCTGCCACTGCAAAAGATTATAAAGTGGTAAAGATGGAAACGCTTGTAGATGCGGCGTTCATCAACACAATGGAAATGAAATGGGAGAATACCACGTTTAAAAGAGTGGATGCAGATATTGCTGATAATTTAATTGACACGCAGGAAAAAAATGAAAGCGTTCTCAGCAAAGACGAAGAAGATAAATTGAAAGAATGGTTTGGCTTGCAGGTAGGTGAAACGCATATTACGGTTGCCATTAAAGGCTTAAGTGCAGAAGCAGCACCGGTTGTTGCAACGCGCCCTGAATTTATGCGCCGCATGAAAGACATGGCAAATGTTGGCGGTGGCATGGCTTCTTTTTATGGTACAATGCCTGATGAAGTAACGCTCACCGTAAACGGCAATCATCCCATCTTTCAACAATTATTAAAAGAAGAAAGTAAAGATAAACTGAACAAGCAGGTACGTAGCCTTGCAGACCTTGCTTTGCTTTCGCAAGGCATGTTGAAAGGAGAGGAGCTTACTAACTTTATTAACCGCAGCGTTGAGTTGATGGAAGGCAAAACAAAAAGTAATTTGATATTGGAAGTGTAAAATTTGATAATAAAATATCAAGCCCTGATAATTAATTGTCAGGGCTTGTTTATTTTGTAACTTGCTGTTATGCAATCAGCCACTTTATATAATCTTCAATCTCCGCCACGCACAGCAATAGAGGTGTTTGAACTTTTACCCGAGGGAACGCTGGCAGAAGTTATAAATAATGTACTCTATATGCCACCATCACCATCTGTTACGCATCAAAAGCTATTAAGTAATCTTCATACTGATATCAATGTTTTCGTAAGGCAACATAATTTGGGCCTATGTCTTTTTTCTCCTGTTGATGTTTATTTAGGTAATAACAATGTTGTACAACCCGATATAGTTTTTATCACAACAGAAAATTTTAGCATTATTCAAAATGACAAAATAAAAGGTGTTCCCGATTTAATTGTTGAAGTTTTATCAGGCGACAGAAAACAGGATTTGGAAAGAAAGAAAGATTTGTATGAAGCCTTTGGTATAAAAGAATATTTTATAGTTGACCAGGAAACCAAAGAAGTAATCACGTATTATTTTAATGATGGAAAGTTTATTACGCAGGAAGGAATAAAAGGAAAGCTGCAATCAAAGCTGCTGAACAAAAATTTTGAAGTCTAACATACTTTGTACTTACAATAAAACAAAAAGACTCTGCTAATAAAGCAGAGTCTTTTTATGTCAACAATATCAGGTAATTGCATTAAACCCTCACTTACCAATTTTCAATTTTTCAAATTACCTCCCTGCATCACGACATCCAGCTTCGTGGTTGCCGGCGGCGCAACTGTAAATTCCGTTTCCTGCGTTGTAAAACCGGCTTTTTCTGCCTTCATTTCATAATCTCCCGCTACCAGGTTTTGTACGCGTATGTTACCCAGCTCAGATGATTTGCGCAGCAGTTTTATGGTGCCTTCCTTGCCGTTTGTAATGGTAACATTTACACCTGCCACCGCGTTGCCGCTGTTATCTGCAAAATGCACAGTAACCGCAATATGCCTCGTAGGGCTGTGCACAATTGTTCGTGCTATTTTATATTGATTATAAAATTCCGTATTGCTTTTATACAGCACCATTCCAGCATCAAGTTTGTCTTCAATATCTGTGTGCAGTGTATGCAGGCTTTGCTCAATCATATCCGTAGCGTTTACACTGCCCGAAATGGCGAGGCGCGGTGCGTTTATGCTGGCAGTAAAAGCATCTGTATGTTGAGAAAGGCTGTCAATCATAGTCTGGGTAAGGCCGTAAGCACCGGCAGCTGCCAGGTTATCTTTAGCTGTTTGCAACACCATTTGCGCCACGCCCACCAGTTTAAGGCCTGAAAGCCTTGCAAGGTCCCGGCTGCTTGCTTTTACAGCGCCCTGCACGGCAGCATTACCCGTAACCGCGGCAAAAAAGCTTAAAATATTGCTTATGGTATGTACGTCTTCCTCCGTGTTGTCGCGGTCGTCGTGCTTACCCGCCGTTACGCCGCCGTGGCTTGCTTCCTGCTTTGCCAGCCAGTCAACAATTTCGCTGTTATTAGTATCAATTTCTGTTATAACGGCGGTCAGCGGCGCATTAGCCGTCCACACGCTTTCGTTTGTTTGCAAAAAAGAGATGGTTGTTTGAGACATGCTCAGGTAATCTTCCTGTTGTCTGGTCATGATAATGGATTTTTTAGATGATAAAAATTAATTTATAGGACAGTATTTTAACGCAGGCAGGAATAATTTATTTTAAGAAACCGGTTTGACGTTGCTCAAAACGGCTTTGACAGTGCCGCAGACGCCTTTGACGGTGCTGCAGATGCTCTTGACAGTGCCTCAGATGCCTTTGACACTTTGTCGAAGCGGTCTGTTGATGCGTCAATGAGGTCAAACGATGTGACAATTGGGTTTAATGAAGTGTCAAAGGCATCTGTTGATGTGACAATGAGGTCTAACGACGTGTCAATTAAGTCTGATGAAGTGTCAAAGGCATCTGTTGAGGTGTCAAAGCGGTCTAACGATGTGTCAAAGACATCTGTTGGTGCGTCAATAAGGTTTAGCGATGTGTCAATGAGGTTTGAAGGTGTGTCAATTGGGTTTGATGAAGCGACATGAAGGTTTGAAGTTGTGGCGGAGGGGTTGGGTTGTGAGAAATGGAGGTTTGAGAGTGTGTCGGAAGTCTCTTGAAGAGAAAAGTTACAACTTAAGTATAGATGCGGCGAAGTTGCAAACTTCGCCGAGAGAAGCGAACACTTCGCCGAGCTGGGTTATAGTCAATATAGCAATAATAATAAGATAACCCAATCTTATTTCATTTATATATTTGGTATAAATATTCTATATGCCGTTTAACTGGAATGAAAAGATTAAAGATAAAAGGATAAGGGTTATTATACCTGCAGTAATATTATTTATAATGTTGATAGTTTGTATTGGAGTTTATGAGTCCAAAATAAAAAGCGTAGGCTTAAACGGTGTTCAATTTGATACAGGAATTGATACAACCAAAGTAATTAATAAAATTAATAACGGAATTGAAATTGGCACAATGAACGGTGATATACTTAAAGATAGTGCGGTAAAACATGTGTACAATTCAAAATAAAAGCATCATTTAAATTAATGAAAGTTCCCTTTACAATTACATTTCTTTTGTTTTTATCAGTTTCTTTTTGTCAGAACAAAAAACCTATTTACGTTGATACTTTAAATGGAGACCTAATGACTGGAAATAGTAAGAAATTTGTTTCAAGTACCATTATAATTAAACATATAACTCAAGCTAATCAAAACAAAGTTTTATTGTTAAGTAGATATATTGATACAACAAAAGAAATACTTATAGTATTTGGAGGAGATACTTCTTATACTACCATTAAAAATTTAAGGAGCGGGAAAGAGGTTATTTTTATTGATAATTATGTTATACCCAAACTTTATTTCAACAAGAATCATTTTTATTTTAGTTGTACAGTTTTTAATATAAATGGTGACTACGAAGCTAAAATTGAAGAAAATAAACTTTTACCATCTGAGTGTGAAGAGTACGGTTCATCGAATTGGATTGAAGTTATCAACAAAAAGGAAATACCAATTCTTCAAGTATTATTAGATAAAAAAACAAATAGTATTAATATAAACGGTCTTTTCTTTACAAATCAAACTTATGTATTATTATCAGATTCGGGAATGTTTGTTAGACCATTTAAGCAACCATTTCAATTAATGACAGCGGAGGATAAAAACAAGGCATTATATAGAGCTATTAGTGAAGCAAAAAAGTATCTGACTCCATTACATGAAATTAAAAACTAAAGCTTTCCTTCGTCTCTACACGAATTAAATCTTTCACATTCGTTAATATGCTTTGACAACGGATATATGAACTAAGAATGCTTCATTCTTTATATCGCCGTTAGCTACACAGTTATTAATTTATCTGCTTAACGGCTGCCATCAACAAAAGAAATTATTATAATTGATACCGTTATAATAAACAGGTAATTTCAGCTTTATCTTATTATATACATCGCTATGATAGAAAACAAAAAGCCAAAAAGTATTGAAGAATATATATTGGCTGCCCTGCCGGCAGTACAGGAAAAGCTATGGCAAATGCATGATACCATACAGCAGGCTGCGCCGGGTGCTGCTGAAAGTATCAAGTGGAATATGCCTGCCTATTCTTATAAAAAAATATTGGTTGCATTTGCCATTTTTAAAAATCACATTGGCTTTTTCCCGATGGGTGCACCTTTAAAAGCATTTGAAAATGAACTTAAAAATTATAAGGTAAGTAAGGTGGCTGTACAATTCGCGCTAAATGAACCATTGCCTGTTTCTCTTATAAAAAAGATCGTTGCTTTCAGGGTTAAGGAAGATGAGGCGGGAACCATACAATGGCGGTCCTGAATTGTTTATTTGTGCCTTCAATAACGTATTGCTTTAATTAATAACCGGCGCAGATGCCAGCACATCTTCGCTTACTTTATCAGCATATTGTTTAAAGTTATTTATATATAAACCGGCAAGTTTTTTTGCCTGTTCATCATAAGCAGTTTTATCTGCCCACGTGTTTTTAGGATCAAGTAATTCAGAAGGTACACATTCACATTGTTCTGGCATCATCACTTTAAAAACAGGGTGTTCTTTATAAGCAACGTTGTTTAGTTTGCCATCAAGTGCTGCATTAATCATTGCCCTTGTATATTTCAGTTCAATACGGTTGCCAATACTATAAGCGCCACCACTCCAGCCGGTATTTATCATCCAGACATTTACATTATGCTCATTAATTTTTCTACCAAGCATATCTGCATATTTTGCAGGATGCAATGGTAAAAAAGGCGCACCAAAACAAGTGCTGAATGTTGTTTTTGGTTCCGTAACACCCGTTTCAGTACCTGCAATTTTTGCAGTATATCCACTTAAAAAATGGTACATAGCCTGGCTTGGTGTAAGCTTACTAACCGGTGGCAAAACGCCATACGCATCGCAGGTTAAAAAGAAAATATTTTTTGGGTGGTTGCCCACACCCGGCTCAACAGCATTAGCAATAAAATCTAATGGATAACTTACTCTTGTGTTCTCTGTAATTTCCTTGCTTGAAAAATCTATTTTATTCGTGCCTGGAAAAAATGTTACGTTTTCTACTAACGCACCTGGCCTTACTGCATGATATATCTCAGGTTCCTTTTCTTCATCAAGGTTAATACATTTTGCATAACAGCCACCTTCAAAATTAAATATGCCTTTGTTAGACCAACCATGTTCGTCATCACCAATTAATTTTCTTTCCGGGTCTGTACTTAATGTTGTTTTACCCGTTCCACTTAAACCAAAAAATATAGCAACATCGCCTTGTTCACCAACATTGGCGCTGCAATGCATGCCTAAAACATTTTTATTTTGAGGCAGTATATAATTAAGAATAGTAAATATGCCTTTCTTCATTTCGCCGGTGTAAGCTGTGCCGCCAATGAGAATCATTTTTTCTGTAAATGATATTATGGCAAAATTGTGCTGACGGGTACCATCTTTTTTTGCATCTGCCTTTAACGATGGGGCATGAATAATATGCCAGTCTGGTTTAAAATTTTCAAGATCGTCCTCTTGCGGAGTTATAAACATATTTGAAGCAAAGAGGTTGCTCCATGCGTTTTCATTTACAACACGAATATTTATCCTATAATTTTCGTCGGCACATGCATAGCAATCTTTTATCCATATTTCATTTTTTTTATTAAGGAATTGTGTAAGCTTATCCTTAAGCCTCAAAAAATATTTTTCAGCAACCGGGTTGTTAAAATTATTCCAGAATACCGTGTTCTTTGTTATTGCATCCTTCACGGTAAATTTATCCTGCGGGCTACGGCCGGTAAATTCGCCGGTATTAATGCATAAAGCACCGGTATCATTCAAAATACCCTGCTTATTTAATATAGTTTGTTCAACCAATTCATTAGCCGAAAGCTGGTAGTGAATATTGGAATTATTTATTCCTATTTTCTTCAATTCCGCTTCAGCGATTTGGATTGTTTCTATTGACATAATAATATTTAGATTAGCAAAATGCAAAAGTATTAATCAAAAACTTACTATTGTTAGTTTTATCTAAAAAGTTTGATTAATATGTAAATAAAATCTTTGGTTAAACGTTATAAGCATTAACAAAAACTAATTAGGAAAGTCTTAAACTTTGTTTCTTAAATCAGTCAAAAAAATTAATTAATTTTACAAAACAAATTTTTAAAAAATTTATCAATGAAAAAATTGTCTTTCCTGTTTGTAAGCTTCATCGCTGCGTTAAGCTTACATGCACAAACCACAGCTGCAACTACAGCAACAACTGCATCTACAGCAACAACCACAGCTGCTGAACCTGCAGATATTACTAAAGTGGTTCAGTTTAAAGAAACAGACCATAATTTTGGTAAAATACCTTATGGCAAGCCTGCAGAGTTTACGCTTGACATGAAAAACGTTTCAAAAGATTCGGTTACCATTGAAGACGTAAAAGTTGGTTGCGGATGTACTACTCCAAAGTGGCAACCTGGACCATATCCGGCCGGCAAAGACTTTAGTATATCAATTGGTTTTAATGGATATACTGAAGGCCAGTTTAATAAAGTAGTAACTGTTTATTTTAAAGGTGGTTTAAGCCAGCTTATAAAATTTCATGGTGAAACATTTAAAGCTCCTGATACACCAGCCCCGGGCAATGGTGCTGTTCAACAATTAAAATCAGGAGGCAATTAATATGAAACTCATTTTTAGTTGCTTAACCGTACTACTGTTTTTATCAGCTTCAGCCCAAACTGATAGCAATGCTGTAAAGTTTAAAACAGTTGTGTACTCATTTGGTAAAATTAAACAGCATGTTCCGGCTTCAACTGAATTTTCTTTTACGAACAACAGCAATAAAGCTATTATAATTGAAACGGCAACCGCAGAATGTGGATGTACTACACCTGATTATCCTAAAACACCAATTATGAAAGGTAAAACAGCCGCTGTTAAGGTTACCTATAATGCAGAAAATCCAGGTAAGTTTACAAAAAGAGTTACCGTAAAATTTGCAAATATTGCAACGCCTGTAATTCTTACTATTGATGGTGAAGTTGAAACATCGAAGTAATCATTTCATATAAATATCTTAAACCCTGCTATGCGGGGTTTTTTTTATGCTGATTGAGATTAAGCAATTATACCTGCAATACATGCTGACAAATAAGAAGCAAGCGTACCACAAAACAGCGCCTTTAAACCAAGCTTCGCAAGGTCTGTACGGCGTTCAGGAGCAAGAGCGCCAATGCCTCCGATTTGCATACCAACACTACTGAAATTTGCAAATCCGCAAATAGCAACACTAATAATCAACAATCCTTTTTGAGTAATAATGGGTACTGTTTTATTAGTAAGATTTTGAAATGCTACAAATTCATTTACCGTTAACTTTTGACCAAGTAATGTTGCAGCACTATTCAAATCCTGTGAAGGAATGCCCATGCTCCATGCAAACGGATAAAATATTTTACTAAAAATATAATTAAGTGAAAGATTAAAATTTGGGTTGAAGACATGGCCTATGTGCACTAAAATAAAATCAATCAACGCAATAAATGCAATAAAGCCAATAAGCATGGCAATAACATTCATTGCAATTTTAAACCCATCTGCTGCACCATGTGAAATAGCATCTATCACATTTATATATCCACTTTTTACATCAAACTTTACGTTTTTAAAAGTCTGGCTTTCTTCAGTTTCAGGAAAAACAATTTTTGCAATTACTAATGCTCCGGGTGCTGCCATTAAACTTGCAGCAATAAGTTTAGGCGCAAGATCAATTCCGGCTTTGGCACCCATGTTTGCATATACTACCAGTATGCCACCAGCGATGCATGCAAAGCTTCCGCTCATGCTTGCAAGCAATTCACTTTTAGTCATACCTTTTAAATAAGGGCGAATCATAACCTGTGCTTCTACCTGCCCAACAAATGCACTTGCAACATTACTTAAAGCTTCGGCGCCGCTTACACGCATTATAAAATTCATAACGCCAGCTAAAACAGCAACCACGCGCTGCATAATACCTGCGTAGTATAAAACAGCAACAATAGCACATACAAGAATAATAGTAGCAGTAATATCAAACGCGAAAACAAAGCCGCCCTTTACATAATCACCAACCGTGTTACTATTTTGTGTAACAACTATTCCACCATAAACAAACGAAGCGCCCTGACGGGCAAAGGCCTCAATATATTGCATGCCTATGCCAAGCCACTCAAAAAAATTACCTACCAATGATACCTTGAAAGTTAGCGCAGCAATAAAGGTTTGAAGAAGTATACCGCTTATTACCAGGCGAAAGTTTATTTTTTTTCTATTGTTTGAAAACAATAACGCTAAAAATAATATTAAAGCAACACCAATTAATCCATGAAATCTTTGCATCTCAATTTGGTAGTAGTTTGTTACAAGATACAAACATATCCATTAACGATAAGGCATAAAAAAAGCAGGCGTTTAACCTGCTTTTCCCGATTAATGTTTTTCTACAAATTTGCTTTTATCTTTTTATCAAGTATTGATTTAGGTACAGCACCAATTTGCTTATCTACAACTTTGCCACCCTTTATGAAAAGTATTGCTGGTATAGATGTGATTCCATAATTCATACTAACTGAAGGATTAAGATCAACGTTTACTTTGCCAATGTTCACCTTGCCTTCATACTCTTTTGATAACTCTTCAATTACCGGACCTATTGCACGGCATGGACCACACCATTCTGCCCAAAAATCAATTACAGATAATTTATCATTATTTAAAACTGTAGTTTCAAAATTTGTATCATTGAATTCAAGTGCCATAAAATTTTTTTAAGTTAATAATAATAATGTAAACAAAAATAAGTCCAAATGAAAAATCAATATATATTACTTATAAAGAAGGTGTTTAAAAGTAAGTTCTGCCAGTGAGTCAGATTTATTAAGAGAGCAAACTTTGTCTTACTAAAAATTCAAGTTTTTTGTTGGCATCTAAAAGTTTGCTGGTAAGAATTGCATTTTCGCGTCGCAAGCTAAACACTTCAAAAGCCCTGTCGATAAAAATGCGAATATCATTTTCATTCCAGGGTTTTGTAAGATATTTATAAACCTGGCCAAGATTAATGGCATCAATAACAGCATTCACATCAGTATATCCAGTCATAAGAATACGTATTGGCTCAGGATGTGTTTTTAAAATTGATGAAAAAAATTCTATTCCGGTTTCTACCGGCATGCGTTGATCACTAAGTATGATATGAACATCATTAAGGTCAAGAACTTGTCTTGCTTCCTGTGCAGATTCGGCTAAGTAAATATTATAATCTCTGCGAAATGCAGCCTTGAAGGCAGTAAGATTATGCGGTTCATCATCAATATATAAAACGTTTATTGGTTTTTCTATCATATTAAAGTATAGATACTTATTAAATATTGGAGATTAAAATTAATTATCATTTAGCAATCATAAAAATTAATTTTGTTTTCTAACTTTATTATAAGTTTTTTGCTTTGAACATTAACAATTATGTATGTTATAGGTTATCTATTTAGAAATAAATGAATATCTCCAAAACAATTATTTAATTAATGGAGAACGCCATCCGAATACGTGCATTTAGAGCTATTGAAGACAGTGAATCCTGTCTAAAATTTATAGAAGGCCACAGAAAAGTACTTGTAATCTATGGTATTGATAATGTGACTACCAACACAAATGACTGGATGTATAATAAATCTGTATTTGTAATTGCAGTTGAATCAATGGATGGCTCAAAATTATTCGGAGGAGCGCGCATACATTGCGTAGATGGTGTACATCCATTACCAATGGAAGAGGCAACAGGCGATATGGATGCAAGGGTTTACAGTACAGTAAAACATTATTCTCAGTATGGTGCATGCGAGTTATGTGGACTTTGGAATTCAATAGAAGTAGCTGGTTTAGGAATAGGAAGTTTTTTCCCGTCAATTGTTGCTGTTGCTGTAACAAAGCTTGTTGGAATAAATATTTTATTTGCCTTGTGTTCGCCGTTTACTGCAAGATTTAAAGACTGGATTGGCGGCCAGATACTTAAGTCGGTTGGTAATAACGGCACTTTTTATTACCCAAAATTTGATTTAGTTGCTACTGTTTTATTTTCTGACGGGCTTTATGATTTACCCCTGACTATTCCACGTGTAAGAGATAAAATGGTTTATCTTCGCGAAAATCCAGTGTGTATGATAAAAGAAAAATCACCATTTAAAAACCAGTATGTTGATATACATTATGAACTTAAAATTCCATCAGCAGACCTAAATGAATTTAAGTTAAAAGTAAACTGATATCTATGAAAAAAGTATTATCCGCTATATTTAATAGCATTATAATTATTATTATTCCTTTGCTGTTTAAACCAATACTGATTTTAAATTATAAAATTTTTATTATTGAAGTTGTTGTTTTCGCTTTATGGCTTACTCAACCGGTTTTTAGTTTTGAAGAAACAAAGCAGGAAAAAGAAAACGATAGATTTAGTGTATTGTTAATACTTATGATGTCGGTTTTAAGTATTGTAATTCCTGTTATTGATTGGGCATACTTCAATTACAATTACAATAATTTCGGATTTATGGGATGGTTAGGCGTTTGCTTTATAATTGTAGGTATAAATCTAAGAGTTTGGGCAATAATACAGCTTGGTGAATTATTTACTCCTACTGTACAAATCAAAAGCAATCATCATTTAGTTACGCAAGGGCCTTATTCTCTCATACGTCATCCAAGTTACCTTGGTGCATTTTTATGTATAACAAGCGGACCTCTAATTTTAAATAGTATAATTGGATATATAGCAGCCTGTTTATGCATGGGAGTTGCTTATTATTTCAGAATCAATACTGAAGAACAAAAATTAATATCATATTTTGGGCATGATTATAAAAAATATATGAGTGAAACTAAAAAAATTATCCCTTATATTTTATAATCGCTTCATCTTATAATATTTATGAAAGTAAGATTAATAGTCTTATTTATATCTGTATTAAAGTTTCAGCTTGCAATAACTCAACCCATTGTAATATCTGATACTATTAACAGCGTTTTTATTTCAAATGGAATTGAATATTTCATAGATTCTGCTAACACCGTCAAAGCAGATCAATTGAATGCTCTTAATTTATTTCACTCAAAATCTAATAAAACACCAGTATTAAATGGAGTGACTAATGTATGGCTGAAATTTGAGGTGCTTAACAAATCAACCACTTCAATTTATTTAGATTTATCTTATCCAAACCTTTCAAGGGTAACATTGTATAAGTATTCAGACGAAAGAATTATTTCATTAGGAGAAAGAGGCAATAGTATAAAAATTAAAACTGCATTACCAGGTAGTCCAGATATTGTTTTTAATCTCGATTTACATCAAAATATGCAGGCTAAATATTTTATACACATCCAAAGTGTGCATCCTATTATTTTGCCTATGTATGTTAGTACAAGTTATGCATTAATTAATAGCAGCTCAAGTAAAAATCTTTTTATTGGTTTTTATTTTGGTTTGCTGGTTGTAATATTTCTGTATAATTTTTTTCTTTTTATATCTACACGTGATAAAATTTATTTTTTATATATCTCTTATATTTTTTGCTTGATTTTGGCGCAGCTTGCTGCATGTGGTTATGGATACTTTTATTTATGGCCAACAAAGCCAGAATGGAACAAACTAATGATAATATGGACTTCGATGCTTTCTGGAATGACAGCTTTAATCTTTTCTATTTCATTTTTGCAAATACGTACATATGCGCGGAAAGCTTATCCTGTTTTACTATTAATTTTGTTTGTTTATGTAATAGGCTTGATTGCGTCTCTTTTTCACTTTTATGCTTTTAGTTATTCTATATTAAATTATAACAGTTTAATTAATGGGTTAATAGCGTTAGGTATTTGTATTTATATAACTGCAAAAGGGTATAGACCTGCAATTTTTTATTTAATAGCGTGGACTGCTTTTTTAGTGTCTGTTTTTATTTTAGTATTTAGAAATCTTGCCATCTTTCCATATAACAATTTTACTTCTTCTGCATTATACATTGGTTCATCGCTTGAAGTAACACTGCTTTCTATAGCACTTGCAGATCGCATAAATATTCTTAAAAGAGAAAAAGAAATTTCGCAGGCAGAAGCTTTGCAACGTGCAGAAGAAAATGAACAGCTCGTTAAAGACCAGAATGTTGTTCTTGAGCAAAAAGTAGGTCAGCGAACGCATGAACTTAAAGAAACTAACCTGCAATTAAATGATGCGCTTGATAATCTAAAAGATGCACAAACACAATTAGTGGAAGCCGAAAAAATGGCTTCCCTTGGCCAGCTTACCGCAGGTATTGCACATGAAATAAATAATCCAATCAATTTTGTAAAATCTAATATCAATCCTTTAAGGCTTGATGTAAGAGATTTGGTTGATGTACTTAATGAATACGAACACCTTCACAATATAAAAGAAGAAACAAGTTACAGAAAAAAATTATCTGATATTGAAAAATTTAAAAATCAAATTGACGTTAAGTTTGTGCAAAACGAAATTGACAGCTTAATAGTTGGTATTGAAGAAGGTGCACAACGTACAGCCGAAATTGTGCAGGGGTTACGCACATTTAGCAGAATTGATGAGTCAGAACTTAAAACAGTAGATATACATGATGGCATTTTATCTACCTTAGTAATATTAAAAAACAGCACCCCGTTTTATGTCGAAATTGAAAAACAATTTAATGCAAGAGGCAATGTAGAATGTTTTCCGGGAAAATTAAACCAGGTTTTTATGAATATCATTACAAATGCTGTTCAGGCAATAAAGGCAAAAACAGAAAGAAGGGAAAAAGAAATGATTACCATTTTAACCAGGGATATAGAAAATGATTGCATACAGATTTCAGTAAAAGATACAGGCATTGGTATGAGTGAAGAAACTAAGCATCGTGTATTTGAGCCTTTTTTTACAACTAAAGATGTTGGTGAAGGTACTGGCCTGGGTATGGCAATTGTTTTTAAAATTATTCAAAAACATGAGGGCAAAATAGATATTATCTCAAAACCTTTTGAGGGTTCAGAATTTATTGTAACTTTACCATATATACATCCAATATCAGATCATCTTTAATTATGTATCCCGAAGACAAAAAAATCAGGGTTTTATACATAGACGATGAAATAAATAATTTGCTTGCATTCCAAGCTTCATTTCGTCGACGCTATACTATTTTTACTGCCTCATCAGGTGCTGAAGGCATGAAGGTTCTAAACCAGGAAAAAGACATTCAGGTAATTATTGCTGACCAGCGAATGCCCAATTCTACAGGTGTAGAATTTTTCCAGGTTGTCCGCAAAGCTTTTCCGCATCCTATTCGCATTTTGCTTACGGGTTATACAGATGCTGAATCTATTATCGATGCTATTAATAAAGGTGAAATATTTCGTTATGTAAAAAAACCGTGGAACGAAGTTGAACTTCAAACCGCTATTCAAAATGCCTTTGAACTTCATACCACGAGGCAACAGTTAAAAAGAAAAGTATCAGAACTTCAGAAGACAAATGACGAGCTAAACAGGTTTGTGTACAGCACTTCGCATGACCTTCGTTCTCCTTTGGCATCCATTATGGGTATTCTTAACCTCTCTAAAATGGAGAATTCGATTGTTGATCCCAACAATTATTTAAGCATGATTGAAACCTGCGTAAATAAAATGGATGTCTTTATTCAAAAGATTATTGAATATTATAAAAGCATTCGCGTTGATGATGAGAAATCTGAAATTGATTTTTACAAGTTGCTTAATGATAGTGTTACCATTTGTAAAATGCAAAAACCGGAGGTGCAATTTAATCTTAAAATTGATCAGCCTGTAAAACTTGTGAGTGATGAATTTCGCATCTCTATCATAGTTGACAATCTTATTTCAAATGCTGTTAAGTATCAAAAGCCAACCTCCGAAAACCCAATGGTAGATATTTCAGTTACTGTGGATGAACATAAAGCTATCATTGAAATTCAGGACAACGGTATTGGCATTGTCGAAGAACACTTAAATAACATTTTTAAAATGTTCTTTAGAAGTAATTCACAAGTAAACGGCTTAGGTATTGGTTTGTATATCGTAAAAGAAGCACTTTCAAGACTTGCTGGTGATATTTCAGTTGTATCAACTTATGGTATTGGAACTATGTTTCGTATTATGGTACCTAATTTTGATATGAAATCTACTGCTTTAAGTAATAGTAATTAAGCTATCCTGATTTAATTTTATCATCAATTTATTCAATTAAAGAAGTAATTCCTAAACCCGGTTCATCTGAAACACTTACAAAACCATTATTGTAATTTAAACCTGTTGCCACACCTTCTTTCAACAACAAAGGCCCATCCATATCAACATAATCAAGCTGGGGCAAAAAATGTGCAATAGCTGCTGAACCAATTGTACTTTCGTTCATACAACCCATCATAATTTTTAAGTTTAATTTTTTTGCCTGATCAATCATACGTAAAGCAGGTGTTATACCACTGCATTTTACCAGTTTTATGTTTATGCCATGAAAACATTCCGCACATGCAGTAACATCATTTTCAAACACACAACTTTCATCAGCAAATAATGGGAGCGAAGATTTATCAAACAATATTTTCATATCAGTCCAATTATCTTTTACTAATGGTTGTTCAACCAGTTCAACATCTAAATCTTTTAATAGCGGAATTTTTTCAACTGCTTCATTTAATGTCCATCCTCCATTTGCATCAACTCTAAAAACAGCATTAGTATGCTTTCTAAGCGTTTCAATTAATTTAATATCGTTTTCTGTTCCAACCTTTATTTTATAAATGGGTGATGGATGCTGTTGCATTTTTTCAATCATCTTATCAATATCATCAATACCAAGTGTATAATCTGTAGCCGGAATATTTTGCCATTCAGTATTCCATAACTTATACAATGGCTGGTGATGCATCTTACCAAATAAATCCCAGGCTGCTATATCAAGCGCACAAACTAAAAAAGAGTTTTGCGGCAACAA
>CAHJWK010000035.1 GCA_903642275.1 Chitinophagaceae bacterium | reverse complement strand
CTGCAGGCGTCGCCATTATTTCTCTTGCAGTTTCAATCCGGTCTTCTTCACATAAAGATGAACCGATATTACCGCCTTCTGCTTTAAAAAAAGTATAAGCCATACCTCCACCAATAATTATGTCAGTTGCTTTTTCCAAAAGATTTTCCAATATCAAAATCTTATCACTCACTTTAGCCCCACCTATGATTGCTGTAAATGGCTTCTCATTATTATGTAAAATTTTATCAGCCGCTTTAATCTCGCTTTCCATTAGCAAGCCAAACATTCTTTTATCCGGCGTAAAAAACTTCGCAATAACTGCCGTTGAAGCATGTGCACGATGCGCTGTACCAAATGCATCATTTACATACACATTACCCAGCTTTGATAATTTTTCTGCAAAAGCTTCATCACCTTTTTCTTCTTCTTTATAAAAGCGTAAGTTTTCCAGCAACAACACATCGCCGGATTTTAATGAAGCCGTTTTATGCTTTGTATCATCACCAATGCAATCATTTGCAAACTGAATATCTTTTCCATCCAGCAATTCACTTAAATCTTTAATAAGATGCTTTAATGATGACTTGTCTTCCGGTCCTTCTTTTGGTCTTCCCAAATGGCTCATTAAAATCACGCTGCCGCCATCATCCAGTATTTTTTTTATAGTTGGAATGGCTGCCTTCATTCTTGTATCATCTTTTATTTCAGATGTTTTTTTATCAAGTGGAACATTAAAGTCAACACGTATTAATGCTTTTTGATTCGCGAAATTGTATTCTGAAAATGTGCTCATTAAAAGTTATTAAGGAAGTGTAAAAGTAATTACATAATAACTATAAAAAATTTGAAATTAAGATAACACATAACTGCAGCTTATACTTTTATATTCGCATTTGTATGCAACTTTCACAACAAAAAAAACCCTGGCTTACTGTAGCAACTTTATTGATTGTAATTATTGTATTGCATGTTATTGCGGTGCATACTGCTTGGATTGAAAAATTTTACAGCACGCATATTTATACATTCATTTCATCGTTATTGCGCATTATAACAGGCTGGCTTCCATTCAGCCTTGGCGATATATTATACGCAGCGGCTGCTGCTTATCTTTTGTATAAGCTTATTAAATTTTTTCGCGGCAAACTTTCATGGCAAAAATTCTTTACTGCAATTGCCGGGCTTATTATAAAAATGCTGTGGGTGTATTTACTTTTTTTATTGATATGGGGATTGAATTATTACCGCTTTGGTATCGGTTACCAGTTACAGCTTGAGCCAAATGACTACAGCACCGGAGATTTAACAATGGTAACCAATGAATTATTAATACGCTTAAACAGCAGCGCCAAAAAACTTGACAGCCTGCATCTTTCATTTCCTGATGATGCGTCTATGTTTAGCGAAGCTGTTGATATATATAAAACAGCACAACAAACTTTTCCTTTTTTATTATATAAACATGCCGATATAAAGCCGATGCTTTCCGGTGCGGTTGGCAGCTACGCAGGTTTTCTTGGTTACTATAATCCTTTCACAGGCGAAGCACAGGTTAACACCAAGCCACCGGCATTTGTAATTCCATATACTACCTGCCATGAAATGGCACACCAGATTGGTTATGCAAGTGAGAGTGAAGCAAGCTTTGTAGCTTATCTTGTAACAAAGCAAAACAATAATCCATTGTTTATCTACTCTGCTTATTTTGATTTATTCAGTTATGCCAATGGTGAGCTTTTCCTTCGTGATTCAATCGCCGCAAAACAAAATGCAAAACTGCTTGACACTTTAGTTAAAAGAGATTATAAAGCTTATAGAAGCTACTTACATAATTACCGCAATCCTGTTGAACCGTTGCTTTCAAAATTATATGGCGGCTATTTAAAAGCACATAACCAGCCGCAGGGAATAAAAAGTTATGATGAAGTTGTAGCCTGGATTATTGCTTACTATAAAAAAAATAAAACACTTTGAGATTTCTTTTACAAGTCTTTCTTTATGGAGATATGAGTGTTTTACTTTATTATCACCGTTCCTAACTGTTGTGTTATTTCTCTTTCTATGCCTTTAAGATGTTTATGAATTTCCATAAAGCGCATGGTTTCATTCCAGTTTTTTGATTGCTGCATATCATCCTGATTTTGCTCAAACATTTTCTTGAGCTTACGCAGTTTAAAATAATATAAACTCATTGTTACATCTGCAATGCTGGTATCAAGATTTGACACTTTTATATTCTCCAGTTTTTCATCCCAGCGCTGGCTTAACTCAAACGGAAACATAGTAACATTAACAACAAGGCTTTTTATTTTCTCATTCTCCTGGTACAATAAACTTTTAGCTGTTGGCTGTAAACCTTGCTGGTATTGCTTTTGGTAAACTTCATATAAATGTTCAAGCTCGGTATTATCAAAACGAAATTGTTCCAATGCTTCAAATATATAGTCTGCAATAGTTTGCTCATCATCCCATTTGTTCAAGCCATATTCAAGCAATACACGCATTACATTTTTTTCCTGTGCATCATCAGGATAAAAAATTATTTTTCCGTCTGATGATGCTTCAGCCTGCTTTTCCGCAACAAAATTTTTCTTTTCTTCTTTTACAAAATGATTGTTGCTAAATTTATTTACGAGGTTTATAAGCCCGCTTTCATCAATCTTTAAAATGGTTGTGCATTGATGAATATACTCCTGTCGCTTTGTAAAATCTTCTGCCCTGTTAAGCTTGCTGATGGTTTCAGCAATTATATTAACTGCATCGTTCTTTTTGGATATATCATTGCCCGCTTCTTTTAATAATATTTCAGACTGAAAAAGAATAAAATCTTTTTTATGCTGACTGATAAATTTATTAAATGCAACCGAGCCAACTTTTTTCACATAACTGTCCGGATCCTCTTTATCAGGAATCAATAACAGCTTTACGTTCAGGCCTTCTTCCAGGGCCATATCAAGACCACGCAATGCAGCTTTAATGCCGGCAGCATCACCATCATAAATTATGGTTAAGTTGCCTGTATATTTTTTAACGATGCGCAACTGGTCTGCCGTAAGCGAAGTGCCGCCACTTGCTACCACATTTTCAATGCCTGCCTGTTGTAAACTGATAACATCCGTATAACCTTCTACGAGCAGGCATTCATTTGCTTTATCAATTGAGTGGCGTGCAAAATAAGCACCGTATAAAATTTTACTCTTTATATAAATTTCATTTTCCGGTGTATTGATATACTTCGGCGCTTTGTCTGCATTACCAATTACACGTGCACCAAAGCCAATAATTTTTCCGGTGGTATTATGTATAGGAAAGATGATGCGGCCGCGATAATTATCAACCAGCTCATCATTACGGTTTACAACAAGCCCGCTTTTTAATAAGATTTCAGAACTGAATTGTTGCTGCAATGCTGCTGTTGCAAATGAATTTTTTTGTACCGGATTATAACCAACCTGGAACTTCTCAATGGTACTTAAATTATAACCACGTTCTTCAAGATAAGTAAGCGCATTGCTTTGTCCTTCTTCCGTATTCAGCAGTTGTTCGCTGAAAAATTTTTGTGCAAAATTGTTTAATGCATGAAGGCTTTCAGCAGCCAGTTGTACGGTGCGTGTTTCATCAGTTACTTCTGTTTCCTGTAACTCAATGTTGTATCGTTGTGCTAACCATTTTAATGCTTCAACATACGTGTACTTTTCATGCTCCATTAAAAATGTTATGGTATTGCCGCTTTTGCCGCATCCAAAACATTTGTAAATTTCTTTAGATGGAGAGACTGTAAATGATGGTGATTTTTCATTATGAAAGGGGCATAAACCAAGATAGTTAGCGCCTCGTTTCTTCAGTTTAACAAACTCACCAACTACATCAATAACATCAATGCGGTTGGTAATTTGTTCTATAGTTTGCGGTGTTATCACAATATGTATAAAAAGCCAAAGTAACAATGCTTTAAATCAACCAAAAAATAATTACTATTGTAAGCTAAAACTTGCAAATATGAAAAATTTTTTAACTGTTGTAATAACTGCATCCATGGTTTTTGGCTGCAATAATAAGCCTGCCAATGATGAAGCAGTAACTTTAAAATTTAACCTGCAGCCCGGAATGAACTATGAATATGACATGGATATGAACATGTCAATGAAAGGTAACGTAAGCGGGCAGAACGTTGATATGCACAATACAATGGCAACCGGGTATCATTTTAAATCATTGTCTGATAGCGCAGGCTGGAAAAAAATGCAGGCAACAATAAGCCATATTGCTATGAATATTAATTCAAACGGCCAGAAGATTAATTATGATTCTGATAAACCCGGCGACACATTAGATGTAACCTCTCATACAATGGCTAAAGTACTCGGCACTATGAAAGATGCACAGTTTTATTTTAATATAAACAGCAAAGGGGAAGTTGGTTCTGTAAGTGGTATTGATGATATGATGCAACATGCTATGTCTTCTGTTAACTCCCCGGCAGGAGTTGCAATGGCTTCCGGCGTGAGCAGCAGTTTTAATGAAGATAACTTCAAACAAAACCTTCAGCAATCTTTTAATATGTATCCTGATAAACCGGTAAAACCCGGTGATACATGGACGAACGCTACAACGATGAGTTCGCAAGGCACACCAATGAAAATGGATAACACTTACACACTGCAATCTGTAACAGACAGCGTTGCTAATATTAAAGTGGACTCAAAGATTACATCACCCGGTGCAGGTAGTGCGATGGGATTAAATGGTACGATGACAGGAACTATGAAATTTGATATACCTACAGGTATTGCAGTTGACGGTGACCTTGATATGAATATCAACATGTCAATAAACACTGGTGGCCAGCTTACACCAATGACCACTGATATTAAAATGAAAATAACGGGTAAGAAATCATAATACTTTTCAATTAAAAGTTTGCAAAGCATTTTTGCTGCATGAATGAAGTTAAGATAAGAATTGCTGTTGCAGCAGATGCCGGGAGTATTGTAAACATTAGCCGTGAAACTTTTTATAACGCCTATGCTGCTTTTAATACGCAAGCCAACATGGAAAATTTTATACATAATTATTTTTCTGTGGAAACAATTAAGGAAGAGTTGAATGAAGAAAAGACTGTCTATCTTATTGCAGAAAACAGTAACAGCATTGCTGGTTATGCAAAGCTAAAAGACAAGTCTTTACCCCCAGTAAGTTTGAACAATAACAACGTTATTGAAGTAGCACGTATTTATGCATCAGTAAATAAAATAAATTCTGGTGTGGGCAGTATGCTGATGAATGAATGCATGGCAATTGCTGCTAAAAAGAAAAGACATTATATATGGCTGGGCGTTTGGGAACAGAATATTAAAGCAGTAAGGTTTTATGAACGCTTTGGCTTCAAAAAATTTGGTACACATATTTTTATGCTGGGCGATGATGCACAAACCGATTGGTTGCTGGCTAAAGAAATAATCTCATCAAATTAATTAACTCTTTGCCTATCGTATCAATAGGAATTATAATTGCATAGCCTTACATTCGCGCTCTTGAAAACAAATATCAATGCAGGCAACTAAGAATATTGTGTGGCATGCAGCCACTATTACAAAGGCTGATCGTCATCGCATGAATGAGCATAAGTCAGCCATTTTATGGTACACTGGTTTATCCGGCGCAGGCAAATCAACACTTGCCAATAAAGTAGAAGAAAAATTATTTGAAAGAGGTTTTCATACATATGTGCTTGATGGAGACAACATACGTCATGGCTTAAATAAAGGCCTTGGCTTTTCAGCAGATGACCGCAAGGAAAACATTCGCCGCATTGGTGAAGTTTCAAAGTTGTTTGTAGATGCAGGCGCGTTTGTGTCAACAGCGTTTATATCACCGTATCGTGAAGACCGGGATATGGTACGCCAACTGGTTGCGGATAATGAGTTCATAGAAATATATGTATATGCGCCACTTGATGTATGTGAACAGCGTGATCCCAAGGGCTTATATAAAAAAGCAAGAGCCGGAGAAATAAAGCATTTTACCGGTATTGATGATCCATATGAAGCTCCTGAACATGCTGAGCTTGTTATCAACACTGCAGAAAAAGATTTGGAAGCATGTGCTGCTGAAATAGTGAATTATCTTGAACAAAGAGGTTATCTTGATTAATGTTTTTATTCAGTTAACAAAATAATATGAATCAACCGCACGGCGGAAAATTAATAAACAAGCTTGCCGCAGACGCACACAAAACAGAGCTTGAAGCAAAGGCAAAAAAGCTTTTCTGGTTAACTATTGAAGATCGATATGTTGCAGATGTAGAAATGATTGCTATTGGTGCATTCAGTCCATTGGAAGGTTTTATGAATAAAGCAGATAGTGAATCTGTGATTGAAAGCATGCATTTAACTAACGGGCTTGCATGGGGGATTCCAATATTATTGCCTGCCAGCGATAAGTTTGATGTTATTAAAACAGGTGATGAAATTGCGTTGGTTGATAAAGCAGATTTGTTGCTTGCTGTAATGAAAGTTGATGAAAAGTTTGAGCTTGATCTCAACAACCTTGGGGAAAAATGTTTTAAAACAACTGATGATAAACATCCGGGCGTGGCGGCTATTTTAAAAGGTGGTAATAAATTTATTGCAGGTCCGCTTGAGATGATCAACCGCCCTTCACGCAAAGAAGATATTGCTGACAAATATTTTCTTGATCCCTCTGAAACAAGAGCTGAGTTTGAAAAGCGTAACTGGAAAACTATCGTTGCATTTCAGACACGTAATCCAATCCATCGTGCTCATGAATACCTAATAAAATGTGCACAGGAAATTGTTGATGGTGCGCTGATTCACCCGATTATAGGTGAAACAAAAAGCGATGATATACCGGCGCCTGTGCGTATGAAATGCTATGAAGTATTAATTGAGAATTACTTCAATCCTGATAACACAATGTTAAGCGTGTTGCCAACAGCAATGCGTTATGCAGGCCCGCGTGAAGCCATCAATCATACTATCATCAGAAAAAATTATGGATGTACACACATGATCATCGGCCGAGATCATGCTGGTGTTGGCAGTTATTATGGCACTTATGAAGCGCAGGAGTTGATGGATAAACTCGGACCTGAAATTGGTATTGAAATTTTAAAGTTTGAAAATACATTCTGGTGTAAAAACACGGAAAGTATGGCAAGTTCTAAAACAGCTCCAAAGAATCCAGATATGATTTCTTTAAGCGGAACAAAAGTTAGAGAAATGCTTGCAAATGGTGAGCGGCCGCCATCTGAATTTTCAAGACCATTGGTTGCAGATATTCTTATTGAATGGGCAACCAGCAAAGTGCCTGCTTCAGTATAGAAATTATATCATTATAAATCTTTGGAAGGTTGTTCCTAAGAGCAACCTTTTGTTTTATAAGTTTTTCACTTAAAAAAGCAGTTCGCTAATTTCGTTATTACTTTAAATTTTGCTATGAAAAGTTTGCTTACTGCACTATATGTTTATGCTTATTTAAACGTTTATTCGCAAGATTCTTTATCTACAAAAGATTATGCACATGCCGAAAGCTTTTTAAGATATACAACGCAGCAGTACATTGATAATGGTTTAGTAAATGCACATTGGTTTAATGATGATAAATTCTGGTATCGCAATCTTACTTCTCAAGGGAGTGAATTTATTTTGGTTAATGCTGCAAAGGGGAAACGTACGGTTGCATTTGATCAACAGAAACTGGCTACGGCTTTATCCACAGTAACAGGTAAGACGTACAGGGCGTTTGCGCTGCCCTTTCAAAATATAAATTATTCGACCGATGAAAAAACAGTCAGCTTCAACATAAAAAATAAAAAATGGAAAGTTGATCTTTCAAGCTATAACATAACTGCAGATACAGGCACATCATCTAAAAAAAATATTAACGCTAACGAAGTGCTTTCACCAGACAGCAGTAAATCAGCATTTATTAAAGATTATAATTTATGGATAAGAAATACTGAAACCAACCAGCTTACACAACTTACAACAGATGGTGTACAATATTTTGGCTATGCAACTGATAATGCAGGCTGGAAACATTCAGATAAAGCAATTCTGCGCTGGTCGCCGGATTCAAAAAAGATTGCTACGTTCAAACAGGATGAACGCAAAGCTGGTGATATGTATTTGGTAAGCACTAATGTCGGTCATCCAAAATTGGAAGCATGGAAATATCCTTTGCCCGGTGATACAAATATTATAACTATACAGCGTTTAATAATAAATGTAGATACACCTAAAATTATTTTTTTGCAGATGCCACCGGATCCGCATCGTGCAACTTTAAGTGATGATATTTCCAGCAGCGGAACGTTTGATGATGTGGATTGGAGTGCAGATGGTTCGCAGTTAGCTTTCGTTTCAACTTCAAGAGATCACAAGCAGGAAAAATTTCGTATCGCAGATGCAAATACAGGTGCAGTGCGTGAAGTATTTGAAGAAGATGTTGCCACGCAATATGAATCCGGCCAGGGAAGTATTAACTGGAAATATCTGCCCGCATCAAAAGAAATTATCTGGTATTCTGAACGCGATAATTGGGGACATTTATATTTATATGATGCCACTACGGGCAAGCTGAAAAATCAAATTACAAAAGGTAACTGGGTAGTTACGCAAATATTACAGGTTGATGAAAAGAAGCGTGTAATATCTTTTTTAGCTGACGGAAAAGAACCCGGCAATCCTTACTTTGCGCATTTCTATAAGATAAATTTTGATGGCAATAATTTTAAATTACTTACCCCGGAAATAGGCAATCATACTATCAGCTTATCACCTTCCAAAAATTATTTTATTGATGATTATTCTCAGCCCGATGTGCCTGGCATAACAGTGTTGCGCAACATAGATGGCAAGCTTATTTCAAACTTAGAAAAAACAGATCTATCAAGATTAACTGCAACCGGCTGGAAAGCACCAATACCGCTTACGTTGAAAGCTCATGACGGCCAAACTGATTTATATGGATTGATGTTCACACCAACACAATTCGACTCAACAAAAAAATATCCTTTGATTGATTACATATATCCGGGACCGCAAGGTGGCAGCATAGGAAGCTGGTCTTTTCTTGCAGCGAGAGGTGATGACCAGGCACTGGCTGAACTTGGGTTTATTGTGTTTGAAATTGAAGGCACGAGCAACCCACTGCGATCAAAAAGTTATCATGACATGAGTTATGGTTTTATGGCTGAGAATACATTACCTGATCAGGTTGCTGCAATAAGGCAACTGGCGCAACAACACAATTATATTGATACAAACCGCATCGGTATCTGGGGGCATTCAGGTGGCGGCTTTGCCACAGCTTGTGCAATGTTTAAGTATCCAGATTTTTTCAAAGTGGGCATATCAGAATCGGGCAATCATGATAACAGGAATTATGAAGATGACTGGGGGGAACGGTATATAGGTTTGTTGAAAGATTCAAACGGCACATCTAACTATGAAACACAGGCAAATGAAATTTCTGCAAAAAATCTTAAAGGAAAATTATTGCTTGCTCATGGATTGATGGATGATAACGTGCCGCCTTATAATACAATGTTGGTGGTAGAAGCATTAGAAAAAGCGAACAAAGACTACGACCTCGTCATCTTTCCAAACAGTGCACATGGCTATGGCTATTATGCTTTATATATGATGCGCAGGCGCTGGGATTACTTTGTAAAAAATCTGTTGCATAAAGAGCCGCCAGAAGAATATAT
The DNA here is from genome assembly GCA_903642275.1 of Chitinophagaceae bacterium. Lineage (GTDB taxonomy): Bacteria > Bacteroidota > Bacteroidia > Chitinophagales > Chitinophagaceae > Parafilimonas. Next base: position 26,896 of record CAHJWK010000035.1, on the reverse strand, counting down.
AATTCAAATCAAAAATGACCCGAGAAACGCACTGCAATAATAACCGTTTTGATAATTATTCTGCCGCCTGAACATTGAACCTGAAAATGAAAAGAAAAATTCTATCTTGTCGCATCATTTAAATAACTGTTATGAAAAAATTCTGCTTTTTATTTCTTTTATGCTTAGCTTTTGTTTTAAATACATATTCACAAAATGCAATGACTGATACAATGATGCAAAAAGGTTACAAGTCGGTAACGCATCATTCCATAAAAATTAATGGTACTGTTTTAAATTATACTGCAACAGCAGGTACGCTTGTTTTAAAAAATGAGAAAGATTCTGCGGTTGCATTATTTGGTTATGTGGCTTATACAAAAGATGGTGAAGGTGATGCTTCAAAACGACCTTTAACATTTGCATATAATGGTGGTCCCGGCTCTTCTTCAATGTGGCTTCACATGGGTATTTTAGGCCCTCGCAGGGTTGTGGTAAATGATCCGAAAAATACACCACCACCACCATATACACTTGTTGATAATGAAAATTCAATTACTGACGTAACTGACCTTGTAATGATTGACCCTGTCGGCACCGGCCTTAGTCATGCTATAAACAAAAGTGCAGATAAAGACTTCTGGGGCGTTGATGAAGACATAAAATCAATAAGCCAGTTCATCAAACAATATGTTACAGATAACAGCCGATGGAATTCGCCAAAATACTTATTGGGTGAAAGCTATGGTACTATGCGTTCTGCGGGTGTTGCAGATTACCTGCAGGAAAATTTTGGTATGACAATGAACGGCGTTATACTTGTTTCTGTTGTGCTTGACCTACGCACACTTACTTTTCAGAATGGTGATGACATATCATACGTATTACATTTACCAACTTACGCAGCAGTTGCATGGTATCATAATAAGTTAGCGAACAAGGCTACTGATCTGCCTGCCTTTATTGATGAAGTAAGAAATTTTGCCGGCGGCGAATATGCATCTGCGTTAATGAAAGGCGCTTCCCTAAGTGATGCGGAAAAACAACAGGTATTAACGAAGCTGAGTAATTATACAGGGCTTAGTAAAGATTACTTAATCAAAGCAAATATGCGGGTGAATGAGCCTCAGTTTACAGAAGAATTATTGCGTGACAGTAATTTAATGGTTGGAAGACTTGATGCAAGATATAAAGGTATTAATCCTGATCCATTGGGTGAATATGCTTTTACTGACCCACAAAGTGAGCAGATAAGCCCGGCTTTTACAGCAGAATTTATGAGTTATTATTATGATGAGCTGAAAGTAAATAAAAGTTTAACCTATCATACCTCAGCTTATAGCAGCGAAGGATTCAGATGGAACTGGAGCCGTGGTGGTGGCAATGGCGATCCATCTACACCAAACACCGGTGTTGATCTTGCTGATGCTATGAATAAAAATCCTGACTTAAAAATTCTTGTGTTTAATGGTTATTTTGATTTGGCCACTCCGTTTTATGCAACAGAATATACTTTTAATCATATGGGCATACCAAAAAATCTGCAATCAAATATTACCATGAAATATTATGACGCAGGGCACATGATGTATATCAATCCGCCAAGCCAAAATGACTTCAAAAAAAATGTAGCTACATTTATCAGCAATACATCAAAATAATTTTTAAAACAAAGCATGAAAAAGGTCACTTAAAAAGTGACCTTTAATTTTTTTCCCATTAGGACTACATCTTAGTACTGTCCTTCATTGGTTTTTTCATTGTTGTTTTCTTATGCATCATTGTTTTATGCATAGTAGAATGATGCATTGGAGTAGTATCCGCAACATTGGTAATGTAACCAGCAGAAATACCGGATTGTTGTGAATTACCACTTGTAGCAGCAATGGCAGCAACAGAAATACTCAGCAGGGCAACAAAAGCAAATTTTTTCATTTTGTGTTTTTTAAATTAATTAATAAAACACAAGTTAGTTAGCAAACAAATAATAAAATCTCTGTTTGCAAGAAGCTTGTTAAAATTATGTTCAAGTTTAGTTTAAAATTTTTGAATGCACTTTGAGTAATCACTTATCAATATATAAAGAATTACCCTTAGATTAGCTTTAATCTTTTAATGTGATAAAAATCATCCTGCCTTTTTATATAATCTGCTTTACGTTATATATTTTTTTTACCCGCCAGCCTGATTATGAAGACGGTGAATTCACCAATGGCATTATTCATTATGTAAATGGTGATGCAAAAGCTGAGTTTATTACCAATAAAACAACTTATTATATACATGCTGCTTACCCTTTCAGGCATTTGAAGGAAAACGAAAACCTAGTTATTATTTATGATACTTCAAATCCAACAACAGCCGCAGTATATACATGGTGGGGATATTGGTTGCAGTGGCAGGAACTATTAGCATCAATATTTATTCCGCTGATTTTATATTTTGCTGCAAAAGAAATAACCGGAAACCCAACACCGCAGGCGCTGATAGAAGAGCTGGAAATGAAAAAGAAAATTAAAAGAAGAAAATACAATTAACATTAAGTACAGCCGATATATAAAAAAGAAGGGTGACCGCATCCCGCTGGCCACCCTGATTTAACCCTGCTGCAAAAGTTGAATATTTTAATTATAATTTTCTGATTGTTTGTAAATAGACTTATCGCTTTAAGCCGGGTTTAATTAGTTTAAAAATATTTTTTTAAAAAATTTTGGCTGCCCTGTTCACCTGATAAATCGTCTTTGATTATATGTATTTACACTGCAATTTTGCTGATTAATCTTTTGTATGAAACTACCTGTTTATATAGCTGATGCGTTTACTGATAAATTGTTTGGCGGAAATCCCGCAGCCGTTTGCCCTTTGCATGAATGGCTGCCTGATAAAACCATGCAAAGCCTTGCAGCGGAAAATAATCTTTCAGAAACCGCATTCATTATTGAGGAAGATGATCATTACCGAATCCGCTGGTTTACGCCTTCAACAGAAGTAAAGCTTTGCGGTCATGCTACTTTAGCAAGTGCACATATTTTTTTCACAGAGTTGCATCATGCAAAAGATGAAATATGGTTTGAATCATTAAGCGGCATGTTGAAAGTCGTGCGCAAAAACTCCAATACTTATACACTTGATTTTCCGGCGAATGAACCTGAACCTGTTAATGATATACCGGATGGTTTGTTTGAAGGGCTTGGAATTGGAGATGCACCTGTTTTTAAAACTTCGTTTGATTATATGGTTGTGCTGCCATCTCAACAAATAATAGAAAATTTAAAGCCTGATTTTAGCTTGCTGGCCAAAGTAAAAGCACGTGGTACAATTACAACAGCAAAAGGTAATGATGCAGATTTTGTGTCAAGATGTTTTTATCCGCAAAGCGGTGTCAATGAAGACCCGGTTACAGGTTCAGCGCATACCATCATAGTTCCTTATTGGGCAAAAGCATTAAACAAAACCAGTCTTAAAGCCATACAACTTTCAAAACGCAAAGGCTATCTTGAATGCGAGCTAAAGAATAACCGCGTATTAATAAGTGGCAATGCGGTAACATATCTTAAAGGCGAATACACTATTTAATGTTTGCCTCAAAGCAATTAATTATTTATACTGATGGCGCTGCAAGAGGCAACCCGGGTAAAGGTGGTTATGGTACTATTTTAATCTGGGGAGATGTAAAGAAAGAACTTTCAGCAGGTTATCGTTTAACTACCAATAACCGCATGGAACTGATGGCGGTGATTGCCGCATTAAAAGCATTGAATAAAAAAAGTTTATCGCTGAGTATTTATTCAGATAGCCAGTATGTAATAAACTCGGTTCAAAAAAAATGGCTTGATACATGGATACGAACAGACTTTAAAGGAGGCAAAAAAAATAAAGACTTATGGATGGAATATTATCATCTTGCGAAAAATTATATGATAGAATTTTTTTGGGTGAAGGGACACGCTGAAAATTTTTATAACAACCGTTGTGATATATTAGCCACAACTGCAGCAGACGGCAGCAAATTATTAATTGATGAAGGTTATGAACAAATCAATCAGAATTTATTGTGATCCTTCTCCGCCTATTTTTGCAATCCTTTTTTTAAAACAGAATAATGAAAATAATGAAGTTTGGCGGCACTAGTGTAGGTACGCCACAGCGCATGAACCAGGTGCTTGGTTTAATAACCGCTGATAATGTTACTGCAAAAATTATTGTGCTAAGTGCATTAAGTGGTACAACAAATGCATTAATTAATATCAGCAATGCCATTGCTGAAGGCTACCGTGATGAAGCGAAAAGCCAAATTAATGATCTTGAAAATAATTACCGCAGGTTTATAAGCGATCTTGTTAAAACAGATACATACAGAACCAAAGCAAATGCAATTGTTACAGAGCATTTTGAATTTCTAAATATCATCTTAAAAATCTCTTTTAGCGAAGCGTTAAACAAAGACATACTTGCGCAAGGCGAGCTGTTAAGTACCAAGCTGTTTTGTATTTTTCTCGAACAAAAAAATGTTCAGCATGTGTTGTTGCCTGCGCTTGAATTTATGAGTATTGATGGCAATGGCGAACCACAAATAGGAAGTATAAAAGTTAAACTAAGCCAATTACTGCAACATCATAAAAATCAGCAATTGTTTATTACACAAGGCTACATTTGTCGTAATGCGAAAGGTGAAGTTGATAATTTAAAACGTGGTGGCAGTGATTATACGGCATCTCTTATTGCTGCTGCTGTTAGTGCAACCGTTTGTGAAATATGGACAGACATTAGTGGCATGCACAACAACGACCCGCGTGTTGTAGGCAAAACAATTCCTGTTGAAACTTTAAGCTTTGACGAAGCCGCAGAGCTTGCTTATTTCGGTGCAAAAATTTTGCATCCAGCATGTATATGGCCGGCGCAGTCATATAACATTCCGGTTAAGCTGCTTAACACTATGCAACCAGATGCTGCCGGAACAACTATTCAGGAAATTGTTACAGATGTTGGCGCAAAAGCAGTAGCAGCAAAAGATGGCATCATCGCTATAAAAATAAAAAGCAGCCGCATGTTGCTTGCATACGGTTTTTTAAGAAAAGTTTTTGAAGTGTTTGAAAAGTATAAAACACCTATTGATATGATAACCACTTCTGAAGTGGCCGTATCAGTAACCATTGATGACAGCATTAATTTACAGCAAATAATTAAAGAACTGGAACCACTTGGCAGCGTTGAAACAGATGCGGATCAAACCATTATTTCAATTGTTGGAAATGAAATTGCAGAATCGCCTGAAATACTACAAAAGGTTTTTAATTCAGTAAATACAATTCCGATACGCATGGTAAGTTACGGCGGCAGCCGTCATAATATTTCTTTACTTATACCTTCTGGATATAAACAAAAAGCATTGCAATTAATAAATAACGGTGTATTCGGTTTACAATAAAAAAAGAGCCACCCAACTTTTTGAATGGCTCTAAGCACCCCTCTGAAAACTTCTTAAATGATATGTTGAAACTAACTATTATTAAAACTTATATAATAAGACTGATGACTGTACTTTATACATCTTTATTAATGTTGCATAATTAATCGCGTTTAAAACAAAGGTGGTAACAACATCTTAAAAATTCGTCCATGTAAACTATGCATTACCTAATTGCAGCATTATAAGTAGATGTATTGATATTAATTTGCAAAAAAATTCAGCAGCTTTTGTTAAGATAATTATTCGATGAAAAAATTTTTTATCATAACATTTTTAATAAGCACACAGGTCATAGCGCAACAACCGCTGCATTTAAATGATGCTATCAATACTGCATTAAAAAACAGTTATGATATTGAAGTGGCGAAGAACAATGTGCAAATAACTGCTATCAATAATAATTATGGTGTGGCTGGCGGATTACCTGTTGTTTCAGGCACCGGAACAGATAATGAACAACTGATAAATCTTAATCAGCAATTAAATACCGGCACACACATTCAACGCAGAAATGCTGCAGGAAACAGCTTAATAAGTGGCGTTGCTGGCAGTTTTCTTTTGTTTAACGGAATGCGTGTCATCGCTAACAAGCAGCGGCTTGAAGAACTGGAAAAACAAAACCAGCAATATCTTAATGCAGCTATAGAAAATACTATTGCCACTGTAATGACCGAGTATTATGATGTGGTACGGCAGCAAAGTTATTTAAGAACACTTGATACTTCTATCAGGGTTCAGCAGCAACAACTAAATATTGTACAGGCACAGGTAAGTGTTGGCCTTGCAAACAATGCAGACCTTTTTCAAACGCTACTTGATTTGAATGAATTGCTGCAATCAAAGCAATCACAGATGCTGATAATTAACCAGGCTAAAACAAGCTTGCTTACAACACTTACTTTAAAGCCTGACAGTTTAATTATGATTGAAGACACCATAGTAGTTGATTCGACATTGATGCTTGATAATGTAATGAACAATTTACATAATAGCCCTGATGTGGCTGCGGCAGGCATACAAATCACAATAAATCAACTGCTCGAAAAGCAAACGGCAGCGCTGCGATATCCTTCTGTATATGCAAACTCTGGTTATAATTATAATCGTTCACAAACGTCTGCAGGTAATGTTTTGCTGAACCAGAGTTATGGACCTTATATTGGGCTAAGTTTATCTGTGCCGATATATAATGGCAGCATTTATAAACGCCTGCAACGTGTGGCGGCAATTAATACTAAGAATGCGCAGTTAGAACAAAATATTGTAGTGCGTGATAACACTTCAAACGCAGTTAAAAATTATGAAGCTTATGAAAACTCGCTGCAGCAATTGAAAACAGAAAAAGAAAGCTATCTTTTAGCAAAGCAATTGCTTGATTTAGTATTGTTGAAATTTCAACTGCGTGTTGCATCTATTATTGATGTAAAAAATGCACAGCAAAGCTTTGAAAATGCAGGTTACGTTTTGGTAAATTTAAGTTATGCTGCCAAAGCTTCTGAAATAGAAATGAAGCGATTGAGCAACCAATTAAACTTTTAATATTCATTTTACTTCTGTCTTTTATATACAAAATTTGTAAACTGAATTTTGATTGATGAGTTTTGAAATAATATGGCAGCAATTTGTTGAAGGCATGAAGGAAACTTCGTGGCTTGAATATATCGCTGTGTTCACGGGTATTGCAAGCGTTTGGTTTTCACGGCTTGAAAATATCTGGGTTTACCCTACAGGCTTATTCAATACAATTATTTATGTATATATAAGCACAAAAGGAAACCTTTTCGGTGAAGCCAGTGTAAATTTTTACTATACTATTATGAATGTTTACGGCTGGATATTGTGGGCAAAAAAAGATGCGCAACAAAATCATATTGTAAAAATTGAATTTTTAAATGTAAAGCAATGGTTGCAACAGGTTTTGTTCTTTGCCTTTTTTTATGTGTTGATATTTTTTACACTTACTTATTTAAAAAAATCATTTGCGCCAGGCGCTATTCCCTGGGCTGATGCATTTGCCAGTGCCACTGCGTACACAGGCATGGGGCTAATGGCAAAGAAAAAAGTAGAAAGCTGGTATTGGTGGATTGCGACAAACATTGCATCAATTCCATTATACTTTGTAAAACATTATGTATTTACCAGTGTATATTATTTTATCCTTTTAATTATGGCTTTTTTTGGTTTGGTAGAATGGATGAAAAAAGGAAAGCTATTGTCAATAGTTAATATTTGATTTTAGTATTAAAATTGATTATCTTTTGTATGATAAAAAAAGTTGTTGCTATTGGTCCGGAGAGCACAGGCAAAAGCACTTTATGCAAGCAACTTGCAGAACATTTTAATACATTATTATGTCCTGAGTATGCACGTAGTTATTTAAAGGAGAATGGCGTAAAATATGGTTATGCTGATTTAATAAAAATTACGCAAGGCCAATTGGCAATAGAAGATTATTGTGAGGAAGAAATCAATCGTCAATCATCAATCATTAGCGTAGAATCACAAATAATTAATTCACCATTTAATGCTAACAACTCATTACTTTTTATTGATACCGATATGTATGTTATGAAAGTATGGTATGAATATGTTTTTTGCAAATGCGAGTATACAGTGTTGGATGAAATTTCTAAAAGGAAATATGATTTGTATTTACTGTGCAATATTGATTTGCCCTGGACAGCAGATGAAATGCGTGAATATCCTGATGAAAAACCAAGAGCCGAACTCTACTGTATGTATAAAGACATTCTTGTAAATCAACCTACGCCCTGGGTTGAGATAAATGGAAATTATGAACAGCGTTTAAGAAAAGCGATTGATGCAGTAGAAATATTAAATCTGAAACGATAATCAAACAGCCATCATTTCTTTTTCTTTTGCAGCAAGATGTTTATCAATCAAAGCGATGTAATGGTTGGTAGTTTCCTGAACCGATGTCTCAGCATCAGCGGCAACATCTTTACTTAAACCATCTTTTTGTAGTTTTTTAATTTCTTCAATCGCATCCCGGCGAATGTTTCTTATTGCCACTTTTGAATGTTCGCCTTCAGCGCTGGCTCTTTTAAATAATTCTTTACGGCGTTCTTCAGTTAACGGTGGTAAAAATAAACGAATCTGGTTTCCATCATTCTGAGGTGTAATACCAATATTTGCTTGGAGAATAGCGCGTTCAATTGCCTGCAGCATGTTTTTTTCCCACGGTTGAATGGCTATTGTTCTTGCATCAAGTATAGTTATGTTAGAAACCTGCGTTACTGAAGTTGGATTACCGTAATATTCAACAAAAATTCCATCAACCATTGATGGATTTGCTTTACCTGCACGGATTTTTGTAAGCTCTGATTCAAGATGGCTAATAGCTTTTTTCATAGATGATTCATTATCATCAATAACCATTTCGAGTTCTTCTGATTCCATATAATTTTTTTAGCAACGCAAAGCTAAGCATTCAAAGTAAAGGCAGTATCTCAATCTTCGGCCGCAGTAATTTTTTCTTTCAAAGGATATATTGGATACACTTTTGAGTCTTTTATTTCATCCTCATTGGTTAAAATTTCTTCTCTCACAATGTGCAATTTTTTACGTACCGGAACGTAGCGTTTAAGAATATAAATAGCGGTAAAATATAAAATAAACTGGCTTGCAATTACAAAATTGATATTTACATTTTGCATTGAAATTGTAATGGCTGCAAAAACCAATTCACCTGTTAATAAAGTCATTGTTACTTCCGTGTGTGTTAAACCTTTATTCTGCAACAGATGATGTATATGACTTCTGTCTGGCGCCAGCGGTGATCTTTTTTTTGCTATGCGTAATGCAAATACGCGCAGCACATCCAGCAATGGAATTAATAAGAAACCAAAAGCAATTGCCGGCGTAGCATAACTGGTTAGATTAAACTGAATTACCGGATTTTCAACAAATTTTATAGCCAGCATGCTGCAGATAAGCCCTATTAAAGTAGAGCCCGAATCACCCATAAAAATTTTTGCTGGTGGAAAGTTATACATTAAAAAAGCCAGCAGTGAACCGGAGATTGAAAATGCTAATACTGCATACGGAACAACATTGTTCATTATAAAAAATATTCCGAACAGCAGGCAAACAACAAGCCCGATTGAAGCCGCCAATCCATCTACACCATCTAAAAGATTAAATGCATTAATCAAAAGAAGTATGGTAAAAAAACTGATGCAAATGCTTTCAATATGTGAAAGTGAATTTATACCAAGAAACCCGTGCATGTCTGTGACCAGCAGATTGCCTTTTATGGTGAGAACAGCTGCAACGGCCAACTGTCCCAATGCCTTTTTCCAGGCTTTTAAAATAAATATATCATCAATAACACCTAAAATAAAAATTACAAAAAACCCAGCAATGTAATATTGAAGTTCTGAATGATAGTTATTAAAATCAGACACCAGTAACATGCTAAGTATAAGCCCGGAGAATATAGCAATGCCTCCTAAAGATGATACCGGGTAATTATGCGTTTTCCGCTCATCAGGTATATCGTAAATCTGATTCTTATGAGCTAATTTTATTATAAGCGGCAGCAGGAAGAATGTTGTTAAATAAGCGATTAAAATTCCAGCGGCTAACTGTATCATTATAGGGACTTTAGTTTACAGGGCTAAATCGGACAAATAAAAATCAATAACTAAGACAAAACATATTTTACTTAAGCTGCGCAGCAATGCCGTTAAAAATCTCACTTATTAATAAACGTTTTTTAAAGCAGCATCGTTTACTTTAACCGGATAAGTTTTTTTTAAGTCCTCAATCCATTGTTTTTCTAAGGCATCCTGGTAATCATTAATTACCAGCCCTTTTGCATCATTAAAATTACGAATCGAAGGTTGCAGAAAAACATCAATTACATGTATAAACGTATAAGCGTCTCCGGCTTCATTAGCCTCAATTTCTGTTTGAAAATTTTTCTCCATTTGTATCGGTTGCTTAACAGGCAGCTGGTCTGTTTCAAATCTGCCACTATCCGCATATATTGAATTGCCATACGACGTTGTTAAGCTGCGCCAGTTTAAAGGATCATTTTTTATTTTTTCTGCCACGGCATTAACTGTTGTTTTATCAGGTCCTGATATTATCAACGCTGTTATACTTTTATTCCATTTATAATTATCTGTATGTTGATTATAAAAATGTAATAAACCAATAGAATCCTGTGAAGCTTTGTTCCATATATGTTTATCCATCACATAAAACAACATGTTGGCATCATTAAATTCTTTCAATTGATCTTTTAATTGCGGATCAAAAGTTTCTATATTCTCCCTGTAATAATTAGTAGCTGTATAATGTATAAAGTCCTGCATAATTTTTTCATAACGCGTATATGCATCGGGAGAACCAATCAGATTTTGCATAGGTATTACATACTGCACCCATTCACTGACAGTATATTTTTTTTTCTCAAACTCAAATAAAACTGTAGTAGGCTTAATACTTTTATATGCCGGAGATGACGTGTCAGCATTAGTAATTGCGCTGTCAGTGTAAACCCATAAATCTGCTTTATTGTAGGAGGCTTCTTTGAAATGCATGAGCGGCAACCATTTTTGAACAAGATTATACCTTGCTGCATCAAGCCTTCCGTCTTTATCAATCTGCTGTTGCAGGTATGCAGTATTGGCTACATCATTTTCATCTTTTGAAACCGGATTTGCTTCAACAAGCGTTATAATGTTATAACCATAAGATGTTTGAAATGGTTTTGAGATATCACCTGTTTTTTTAAGTTTAAACACTTCATTTTCAAAATCCCTGTTGTACTGCCCTACTTTAATTTCCACAGATGCTGATGGATCAGACCGGTTAAAATCTTTTCCAAACTGTGGCAATAAAGATTCGAATGATGTTCCGTTTTGTAATAGTTTATAAACAGAATCTGCCTGCTTGCGCGCTGCATCAGTTTGGTCTGCTGAAAAAAATGAAGGAGTACTAAATAATAATTGATGAATTTTTTTTCTGCCTAAGGCTTGTCTTTCTCCTGCATTTTTAAAAATATGATAACCGATTTTACTTTTATAAACAATTGAGAAACTATTTTGCGGTAATGTGTAAATAATATTTTCTATTGAATAAGGCAGTGTAAAAACGGTTATGTAACCAATAACACCTTTAGTGATTTTTGTAATGGAATCAGTTGAATATTGCTGTGTAATTTCATCAAAGCTCTTACCTTTTTTTAATTGATTATATGCTGCATTAATTTTATTATAAGCATCTATTGTGTCAATACCTGCGAACGGCACAAAAACCTGTTGCAATAAAATATCTTTTTGGCTGCGAATAAACGCTTCATGCAACATCTGGTTTACATCAGCCTGTTGATTTATAAAATTATCTGTAAGCTGTGCTCTAAAATTCTGTGCTTCTGATTGTATATCCGCATTATTATTTACATTTTCATCGTAAGCTGCCTGCAATTTTAAGCGAAAGTTGATATAAAGATTAAGATAGTCTTTTATCTTTTGCTCTTTGTTGCCTGTTGTATCGGGATTCTTATTGTATGCCTCTAAAAATTCATTTTTGCTTGCAGCATGTGTGCCATAAGTAAATAATGTTTGAGCTGATGTAATTAAAGAAATTAAAGATAAGCATACTAAAAAAACCGCGTGGATTCTTACTCTCATAATTAATTATTGCGTAGAAGAAACTGATTTTAGCTTGGTAGCGATAAGACCATCATATTGGTCAAGGCTTAACCCTTTTGCAACGATTCTTTTTTTATCATCCAGCAAAAAATAAGTGGGTGTTTGAGAAATATCGTAAAGCTGCCTGTAATCTGCCTGGCTTGCAGCTTCAAGCTGTTTCTTTTTTTCATTGGTTTCATAAGCGTTATACCAGCCATTTAATTTATGCTCAATGATGAATTTCTTCCAGTCATCCACCACATTATCATTCACACAAACTGCTAAAATTTTTATGCCTTCGTTCTTCCATTTTGCTTCATAAAAAGAATCAAGTCTTGGTATTTGTAACTGGCAATGGCTGCAATGTGGGTCCCAAAAAGCAACAAAAGTAAGCGGTGCCTGTATATTATATAAAGACACGTTTTTACCAGACGTATCGGTCAGATCAAGTTGTGCTGCCTGTTCATTTATCTGGTTTGCCATTAAATTATATGCCCGGTCAAAAACCTGCTTACGTATATCAGGCGACAAATAATTTGAATCACCTTTTGCGTAAAAATTTTCAAACAGGAAAATAAACACTTTATCCTGCCCCATGTATTCAGGATTGATGTATTTATCTGTAAACTTCAGCAACAAATATTTGTGCAACTCATCTGCAGTTCTTGACGCGAGGAGCATGTAATTTATTTCATTAATGATAGAATCCGGACTTGGCGAAACATAATATTTTAAATAATCATCCAGCTTTGGTTCAAAAAATGGCGTGTGCAAAAGCATGCTGTTATCAAAATCAACATCATCCCAATAATGCTCTTTTGCATAGTAAAAAGGATATAGTGAATCAACCTTTCCATTGTTTAAAATCCTTGGCTGCTGGTGCTCCGGCAGCTTTGCAATCTGCAGTAATTTAGACAACAAAGCATTTGGCTGGTTTCGGATAATATTATTCCTATAATTGTTTAGTTCCGTTGCTTTATCTGAAAGTTGTTTCTGAATAGCTGCAGAATCTACAGCAGTTTTAGCCAAATGTAATTGCTGTTGAAGATTATTTAGATCAGGAGAAATTTTAGTAAGAAAATTTGTATACGCTGCAAACACATCATTGTCTGGTGAGCCTTTAAATTTTATATCTCCGGGCTTGGAGGAATCAGCAACAATACTGAAGTGCTGTACAGAATCCACTAAAAATTCAAACATCTTTACCTTATCCGGCGATACAAAAAAGTATATACCTTCTGATAGCTTTTTATCACCTTTAAAAACTGCCGTGCCTTTTGAATTGGCAACCGCTGAATCAATTAAAATATTACGTTTGCCATAATAACTTCCTATATAAACTATTCTGCTTTTATAACTAGTAGATGCGGTAATTTCATAACCGGCGCTTGCAGTTTGCGCGTGTAAGAATTGGGTAAAGTATAAGAGTGAAAAAGAAATAAATACCTTCAAAAAATGCTGCATATTTAAAAATTGCGTAAATATATTTCAATATCCTTTTGCATTTGTTAAATGCATGTAAAACACAAGGCAGTTGCCTATATTAAACGATTGATTTCAACAAATAGATATATTGATATTTACTTTTGCCGCAGTGAGAAAATATAAACCACCGGTTATATTAAAAGAATTGCTGGTTGAAAATTATGCGGCCGAAGGCAAATCGCTTGCCAGGCATAATGGCAAGGTTGTGTTTATTGAAAATACCGTGCCCGGTGATGTTTTGGATGTACAGCTCCATAAAAACAAAAAAGATTGGGCAGAAGGTTTTCCGGTGCGTTTTCATGCGTTTTCAAAAGATAGAGTTGAACCTTTTTGTCCCCATTTTGGTGTATGTGGCGGCTGCCAATGGCAAATGCTGCCTTATCAACAACAACTTTTATACAAACAGCAACAGGTTGTTGACGTATTGCAACGCATCGGTAAAGCAAACCTGCCACCAATCAATAATATTATTGGGGCTGGCGAAACAAAGTTCTATCGCAACAAATTAGAATACACTTTTTCAACAAAACAATTCATTCCTGAAAATGCATTCAGGCAATTACGGGAAGAAGGCATTGATATAAAATCAGCCAGCCAAAGAAATGTAGCAGGCTTTTACGCAAAAGGCTTGTTTGATAAAGTGGTGGATATAAAAACCTGTTTTTTGCAACAGGAACCAACCAACGCTATAAGAAATAGCATCGCAGATTTTGCCCGTAAAAATAATTTACCGTTTTATGATTTCAGGCTGCATGCAGGCTGGCTGCGTAACATGCTTGTGCGCATTGCAACAACAGGCGAAATAATGATTAACCTTGTTCTTGCACAGTATGATGAAAATAAAATGAAGTTGCTGTTTGATTTCATAATAAGCAGCTTTCCGCAAATAACTACGCTCTTATATACAATTAATGAGAAAAAAAATGACAGCATCTTTGATCTTGTTCCGCAGGTTGTAAAAGGCAATGGTTTTATACTTGAACAGCTTGAAGATTATAAGTTTAAAATAAGTGCAAAATCTTTTTTTCAAACCAATACAAAACAGGCCGAAAACCTATATAAAATTACCAGGAACTTTGCAGAATTAGCAAACAATGAAACGGTGTATGATCTTTACTGCGGAACGGGCAGCATTGGCATTTTTGTAAGCAAACAGGCAAAAAAAATTATTGGTGTTGAAATGATACAGGAAGCAGTTACAGATGCAAAAGAAAATGCGGCACTTAACAATATTACAAATGCTGTTTTTTATACAGGTGATGTAACTGATGTTTGCACCGATAACTTTTTTGCAGAAAACAATCAGCCCGATGTTGTAATTGTTGATCCGCCAAGAGCCGGTTTACATGCTAAGCTTGCAGATAAGTTGCTTGAAATTCAGGCACCGCTTATAGTTTACGTTAGCTGTAACCCGGCAACACAGGCGAGAGACATCAGTTTACTGGATTTAAAATATACAGTTGAAAAAATTCAGCCGGTTGATATGTTTCCGCATACGCACCACATAGAAAATGTAATACAGTTAAAATTAAGAACAACATAAAAAGATGAGAGAATTCAGGCCAGGGAGCTTTCAGATTTTACCATCCATTATTAAAAATCTTCTTATAATAAATGTGCTTGTATTCATAGCGCAGCAAACTTTTTCGCACGGCGATAGTTCGCCGCTGGAAGATCTTTTTGCGTTGCATACATGGCAAAGCCCGTTGTTTAAACCCTGGCAGTTTGTTACGCATTTGTTTATGCACGGCAGTATTGCACACATTTTTTCAAACATGTTTGCCTTATGGATGTTTGGTTCAATACTGGAAAATGTTTGGGGACCAAGAAGGTTTCTTATTTTTTATTTTGTTTGCGGACTAGGTGCCGCATTTGCACACATGATTGTTTTATATTTTGAAACCAACAGTTTATTAAATAACTATTATGCTTTGAAAGAACATTTTAATGTGGAAAGCTTTGCCGGTTTTTATACAAAAGAAAAGCTGGGCAATGTTTATCATGGTGCTTCGGATCTTTTACAACAATGGCAGTTAAACCCTAATGACAGCAATGCAGCACAGCAGGCTATGAGTTTATCAAATCAGTTTATAAAAGACCGTTTAAATGAGCCGACACTTGGTGCTTCAGGTGCAATTTTTGGATGCCTTGCAGCCTTTGGTTACCTCTATCCAAATACGTTAATTTATTTGTATTTCTTTTTGCCACTAAAAGCAAAATGGTTCGTATTAATATATGCAGGGTTTGAGTTAACGATGGCTTTGCAAAACAGTGCCGGGGATAATGTTGCGCATGTGGCACATTTGGGTGGTGCAATATTTGGTTTAGCGCTGGTATACTTTTGGAATAAAAATAACAGAAAAACATTTTATTAAATAATTTTAACTTCTAATTTAAATTGATGCCGGTACGTGAGCAAAATAAAAAAAACAGGATACTGCTTGGAGAAGATAATAATGCACTTACCTGGCTTATCATAATTAATTCAGTTATTTTTTTGGGGTTGCTTTTTATAAAGCTTGTTTACCAGATTGGTAATGATAATGGGCTGCAGCATTTTCAGGCTGAAATAGCAGACTGGATGGCATTACCTGCAAGCGGTTATAAATTTTTAACGCGCCCATGGACCATCTTAACCTACATGTTCACCCATGATAATTTATGGTATCTTATCAGCAGCATGCTTTGGCTTTGGTGTTTTGGGTATATTCTGCAAGACCTTACCGGTAATAACAAGCTCATTCCTATTTATACTTACGGTGGCGTAATTGGCGGAATTGTTTTTTTAATATCAGCTAACATTATTCCTTATTTACATGCTGATTTGCCATTGCTTTCAGAAACCGGCGCTGCAGCACCTGTAGTTGCGATAGCTATTGCTACAACAGTACTGGCTCCTGATTATCGTATATTTCAAATGCTGAATGGTGGCATACCAATTTGGATAATAACAGTAATTTTTGTCACAATAGATTTTGGTACAGTTGGGGCATCAAACAGCGCTATCGCCATATCTCATATTGCAAGCGGACTAACAGGTTTTCTGTTTGTTAAACAATTAAAAAAAGGCAATGATCCCGGTGCATGGATGAGCCGGTTTGCTAACTGGATTAATGACCTGTTTAATCCGCAGAAAAAAATTAAAACTAATCAACTTTATTATAAGCCTACAAGAAAACCTTATGAAAAAACTTTACAGGTAACGCAACAAAGGCTTGATGAAATTTTAGATAAGATTCACCAGAACGGCTATCATTTTCTTTCAGATGAAGAAAAAGAATTTTTGAAAAAAGCAAGCCAGGAAGACATGCTGTAACACCTGCAGCTTTATAATTAAATGAAATTTTTTTTACAATCAGGCTGGCGCATAGGATGCATAATATTGGCGCTTATTTTTCTTATTTCCGCTTTTAGTGCTTACATACAACCTGCTTTGTTCTCACCCTCCGTTTTTTTTGCACTGGCTTTTCCGTATTTATTTTTATTAATGTTGCTGCTTGTCATTATCAATTTTGTTGTAAATAAAAAATTAGGTTTTATATTATTGATATGCCTTTGCTGTGGTGCGAAAAACCTTTTTAATTCCTTTGCTTTTCATTTGCCCGGGCAATGGACCAATCATAAAGATGATTCAACCTTAAGAATAATGACGTGGAATGTGGAAGATTTTGTAAACCTTTTGAATAGTTCCAAAGTACATGCAAACATGCTGCATCTTATACAAGAAACAAATCCTGATGTATTATGTGTGCAGGAATATACTGAAGTGGTAAATAGTCCCTGGCGCATTTCTATAAATAAAGCATTAGGCTCGCTTGGCTATACACATCAATATCTTTCAAAAGATCATGTACGTACAGGGTTACTTGATGCTGATGCAGAAATAAGGGGTGTTGCTATCTTTTCAAAATATGCTTTTACTGATACCGGCCGCATTAACATAAGGCATGATTATGCAGATGAAAATCTTATTTATGCAACTATTAATTTAAATAAGAAACCGGTAAAAATTTTTACAGCCCATCTCGCTTCTTATCAACTATATAACGATACCACAGGCAGCAATATTTATAAAATAACATATCACCGAAAAAGATCTGTTGAGCATTTGCTGCGTGAAAAAGAGCAATTGCATCAGCAGGAAGCTATTATTATTCGTAATACACTTAACACAAGTGCTTTTCCTACTATTTATTGCGGAGATATGAATGCAACGCCTTGCTCATATAATTATCACACTATTAAAGGTAACAGTGCAGATGCGTTTCTTTCAAAAGGTTCAGGCATTGGCACAACATTTTATAAAATTCTGCCCACCTTACGTATTGATTATTGTTTTACCGGTAAAGCTTTTAAAGTGGAACAATGCACAGTTATTAAGCGCAAGCTTTCAGATCATTATCCAGTGGTAACGGACCTTAGATGGAAATAATCTTTATGTTCATTCGTTATATTTACGCATGGCAGTAAGTATAATTCGCAGTACTCTAAAAAGCATATTGCTTATTATTACCTACACAATTTGCTTTCTTTACCTGCTAAGTGTTATTACACCTTATTTAAACCCGCAGCACTGGTGGCTTTTAGGGTTTCTGGGCCTTATGTTTCCCTATCTTTTTTTCCTGATGATATTTATATTTTTCTTTTGGCTGATAGTTAAGCCAAGGCTTGTAATACTTCCTTTTTTTGTTTTAGTATCAGGCACAAAACAGGCAAGCGTTACATTTGCGTTGCATACAAAAAGTAACGATTTAACTAAAAAGCCTGACAGCAGTTTACGCATCATTAGCTGGAATGTTGCCAACATGTATGGTTTAAGCAACAACAGGGAAATTAAGCAACATAACCGGACAGAACTTGCACAGTCTATTCTTGATCTTAACCCGGATATAATTTGCCTGCAGGAATTTAATCATTCTTACACACAAGGCGAAGGCGCAGATAACATTGGTTTATTCACCAAACAATACCCAAACTATTTTTATTCAAAAGATTTTGATAAAGAGAACGGATATTATACTTCCGGCTCCATTCTTTTTTCAAAAAATCCCATTATAGATTCGGGCAAAATTGATTATCCCGGCAAATTCACCGGCAGCCTTATTTATATTGATGTAAAAGCATTTGATGATACGCTTCGCATTTATACAACACACCTGCAATCGTTTGGTTTTAATAATTCTGATTATGCAGAGATGAATAAAATAAAGCAGCGTGACCAGGAATCTATCGAAGCATCAAAAAATATTTTTAAAAAAATGAAAGCTGCATTTACCACACGCGGACAACAGGCTGACATTGTGCGTTCACAAACAGACGGCTGTACGCATGTTTCTGTTGTTTGTGGAGATTTTAATGATGTGCCCAACTCCTACACATATGCGCACATACGCAACCTGCGGCAGGATGCTTTTCTTGCAAAAGGCCTTGGCGTTGGCAAAACATATAATGCTTTAGCGCCTATGTTACGCATAGATTACATTCTGCCTGATACTTCATTTAGTATAAAACAATTTGGGACGGTTGATGAAAACCTCAGCGATCATGTAATGCTGGTAAGTGATATCCAATTAAAAAATAAGAATTGATTTAGCCGGAAATCCCCCGACAAGGCACTTTTCAGGTACAAATGGCTTCCCGGAGCTCCCGACAGGCAAGTTTTAATTACAAAAGGCTTCCCGGGGTCCCCAACAGGGAATATTTCAATAAAAATGCCTTCCCGGGGTTCCCGACGGCACACTTTCCTGTACAAAAGGCTTCCCGGAGCTTATGGCAAGCAATTTTAGTATTTATACGAAAGCATTAAATCAAATTTGAATTGATTTATTAAAAAAATGAATTGATTTTTGCAGCCCAATATTTAAAATTGCTGCCGCTTTAACATTATTATTTTAAAATGAGCGAACTGAAAGTTTATAATTCACTTACAAGAGAAAAAGAAATTTTTAACCCAATAACACATGGTCTTGTTGGCTTGTACGTATGCGGGCCAACCGTAAGTGGCGAAAGTCATTTGGGTCATGCGCGGCCGTATATAACATTTGATATTGTTTACCGCTGGCTGATGCATTCAGGTTATAAAGTGCGTTATGTGCGCAATATTACAGATGCCGGGCATTTTGAAGAAGAAGGCCGTGCCGCAGAAGATAAAATCTCAAAAAAAGCAATTCTTGAACAGCTTGAACCGATGGAGCTGGTGCAGAAATACACCAATCTTTTTCATTGGGCAATGCACAAGTTAAACAATCTTGATCCAACCATTGAGCCAACAGCAACAGGGCACATTACCGAGCAAATAAGCATGATTGAAAAAATTATTGCAGATGGTTATGGGTATGAAGTTAATGGCTCAGTTTACTTTGATGTGGCAAAATACAATACTGATTTTTCTAAAAAAGATGAACCATACGGAATGTTAAGCGGAAGGGTTTTAGATGAAATGATTGCTACTACACGTGACCTGGATAATCAAACAGAGAAACGCAATACGGCGGATTTTGCTTTATGGAAAAATGCGCCGCCTGAACATATCATGCGCTGGACAAGCCCATGGGGTATGGGTTTCCCGGGTTGGCATATTGAATGTTCTGCCATGAGCACAAAATATCTGGGTAGCGAGTTTGATATTCATGGTGGTGGCATGGACCTGTTGTTTCCGCACCATGAATGCGAGATTGCACAAAGCAATGTTTGCAATCATAAAATTCCCGCCCGTTACTGGATTCACAACAACATGATTACCATCAATGGAAAAAAGATGGGTAAAAGTTATAATAATGTAATTACGCTTACACAACTTTTTAGTGGCGATAACCCGGTATTGCAGCAGGCATATCATCCAATGGTTATCCGTTTCTTTATTCTGCAAACACATTACCGCTCAACATTAGATTTTAGTAATGAAGCGCTGCAGGCATCTGAGAAAGGATTAAAGCGTTTATGGGAAGCGTATGAAAATTTAAAGAAGCTTTCAATGATCAGCGATCATCAGTCAATGGTCAACACTGAGCTTGATACCAAAGTAAATAAGCTGTTGAATGAGTTTGATGAATTTATGAATGATGATTTCAGCACTGCAAAAGTGCTTGCCAATATGTTTGAACTGGTTCCTGTTATTAATGGAATAAAAGATCAACATATAGCGGCTGGTTCTATAAGTGCAGAAACTATGGAACTGCTTAAACAAAATATACAGTTCTTTGTTGAAGAGATATTGGGATTGAAATCAGAATCGGAAACAGATAACAACAAATTTGATGGTGTAATGCAGTTATTAATCAACATGCGCAAAGATGCACGTGTAAAAAAAGATTACGCCACCAGCGATAAAATACGTAACGAATTGCAAACTCTCGGCATACAACTGAAAGATGATAAAAACGGAAACATCAGTTATGTCGTAAATTAACCATAATGACAACCGCTGTAATTACCGGTGCTTCATCAGGCATTGGTTTAGAACTTGCCAAACAATTTGCCAAGCATAAACATAATGTAACCCTTGTAGCACGCAGGGAAGATGTATTAAATAAGCTTGCAGATGAAATCAAAGAAAAATATAAGGTGCAGGTGCATGTGCTTGCCAAAGATTTAAGCGATGCAAAGCAGGTAGATGAAGTATATGAGTTTACAACACTTCATAATCTGCAGGTAAAATATCTGGTAAACAATGCAGGCTTTGGTGATTATGCATTTTTTAATACTGCAAACTGGGAGAAGCTAAGCGGAATGATTGATGTGAACATTAAAGCATTAACACGTTTAAGCTGGCTGTATGTAAAAGACATGATTAAGAATGAAAGAGGTAAAATAATGAACGTTGCCTCAACTGCAGCATTTCAGCCAGGGCCGTTAATGGCAGTTTATTTTGCAACCAAAAGTTATGTGCTAAGCTTAAGTGAAGCTATGGCAAATGAACTGGAAGACAAAGGTGTTACAGTAACTGCTTTATGTCCGGGCCCCACACAAAGTGAGTTTTTAAAAGTGGCAGATATGCATAACAGCAAGATGATTAAAGACAGAAAACTACCTTCAAGTAAAGATGTTGCGGCTTATGGTTACAAGGCTATGATGAAGGGGAAAAATGTTGCCATTCAGGGAACTATGAATTATATTATGGCACAAGGCGCAAGGTTTGTTCCCCGAAATACTATTACTAAACTTGTGCGCGTGATGCAGGAAAAATAAAGGGCATTTACAATATAAATTCGCAAAAGCTGTAAAAAACTTAATTAATTCTGACAGTTATTACTGAAACGTTATCACCTTTATTTTTAAGCATCACTGTCAAATTATAATCCTGTGAAGCATTCTTTAGCTTACCGGCTATATACATTGTGCCACTCATTTCGCGCTGAGAAATAACCTCAAACCCATTTATATTATTACTGCTGAAAAAATTCTTAATTGTGGCTGCGGCTTGAGCTTTATTAACATTCTGCATCTCATTTTGCTTAGGCAGTTTAACATCAACAGCATTATCAAAATAGCTGGAGAACTTTGCAGCATCACCACTTTTTAAAGCATTTACAACAGCATCACCGGTTTGTGCAAATGTTGCTAACGAAAATATAAGTCCAATTATGGTAAAAAGTTTCTTCATTATAAATTTATTGAATTTATGGACTAAAGGTACGGCTTATTGTTTAAGATGGTTCGTTATGCAATTGTGAAAATGGGCTATAAAATCTGTAGCATATTTTGAAACAGAAAACTTAAGAAATCAAATAACATGCATATTAAAACAATGTAGTTTTACGCCATGAGTAAACGAGCAATGTTAATTATAATGGATGGCTGGGGTTTGGGAAAAGTGTATAAATCTGATGCCATTCAACATGCAAAAACGCCTTTTGTTAGCAGCTTGTATAGTAAATATTCAAACACAACTTTGGTTACCTGCGGAGAAGCAGTTGGTTTACCGGATGGACAAATGGGTAACAGCGAAGTTGGTCATTTAAATCTTGGAGCCGGCAGAATTGTTTACCAGGAATTGCAGCGCATAAATGTTGCCATTCGCGATGGCGAATTTCAAAAAAATGAACATCTTTTAAATGCTATTAGATATGCCAGGGATAATAAAAAAGCTTTGCATTTAATGGGCTTGGTAAGTGATGGTGGCGTGCATTCTCATACATCACATCTTAAAGCAATAACAACCGTTTGTGCAGCACAGGGCTTAAGTGAAGTTTATATTCATGCTTTTACTGACGGTCGTGATACAGACCCCCACAGTGGTTTGGATGTTATAAAAAACTTGCAGCAACATCTGGATAATTCAGTTGGCAAAATTGCAAGTATAAGCGGAAGATATTATGCAATGGACCGCGATAAAAGATGGGAACGTATCAGGCTTGCTTATGACGCATTGGTTAAAGGCGAAGGTGCAAACGCAACCGATGCTGTTTCGGCAGTTGAACAATCTTACAAAGAAAATATTACTGATGAATTTATTAAGCCAACTGTTATTGTTGATGAAGCGCAAAAACCTTTGACAACTATCAAAGATGGCGATGCCGTTATCTGCTTTAATTTTCGCACAGACCGTTGCCGTGAAATAACAGCAGCACTTACACAAAACGAATATCCAGAACAACAAATGCATCCTTTAAAATTATATTATGTAACAATGACGGAGTATGATAAAAATTTTAAAGATGTGCACATCATTTTTGAAACGGATAATTTAAATAACACACTTGGTGCCATCATTGAACAAAATAGTAAGAAACAGATACGCATTGCAGAAACAGAGAAATATCCGCATGTAACTTTCTTTTTTAGCGGTGGCAGAGAAGCGCCTTTTAATGGCGAAAGCCGTATTCTTGTTCAATCGCCAAAAGTAGCTACGTATGATTTAAAACCTGAAATGAGTGCGTATGATGTAACTGAAAAATTATTGCCCGAAATACAAAATGAAACCGCAGATTTTATTTGCCTCAACTTTGCCAATGCAGATATGGTTGGTCATACCGGTGTTTGGGAAGCTGTAATAAAAGCTGTTGAAACAGCTGATACCTGTGTTGCAAAAGTTGTTACCGCAGCACTTGAACATGACTATACAATCTTCTTAACCGCAGACCATGGCAACGCAGATTATGAGATTAATGAAGACGGGTCGCCCAACACACAACATTCATTAAACCTTGTTCCTTTTTTTATAATTAATAAAGAATGGAAAGGTGAAGTAAAGCCTGGAAAGCTTGGTGACCTTGCACCAACAATTCTTACGTTTATGGGTTTGCCTGTTCCAAAAGAAATGACTGGCAATGTGCTTGCACATCCTTAGTATTATAAATTTATCATTCACCTGTTTATGGACAGATTGCTTACAAAACCAGATAAACAAAATCTTTTAAAGAATATGAATTCATTCACCTGTTCCTTATTCTCTCGCTGCTGTAATGCTTGCAGGAATAGTTTATATACTGCACCAGTTCGTTATTATAACCAGCTTGCTGAATCATTAAAAAGCATCAACCAATTTACTTATTGTAAACGTTGTTTATTTGCATAAGATGCACATAACAAAAACCGCATACCTCATTTCAAGTCCTTCCTATGATAAATGCCCTAAACCGGACAAACCTGAATATGCTTTTATTGGCAGAAGTAATGTGGGTAAATCATCTTTAATAAACATGATTTGCAATAATTCGAAGCTTGCAAAAATTTCAGTAACACCAGGCAAAACACAGCTCATCAATCACTATACAATTGAAAGTACGGCAACAATAAAATCAACAAAAAAAACAAATTGGTTTTTGGTTGATTTACCCGGTTATGGTTATGCAAAAAGAAGTCAGCAGCAAAGAAAAAACTGGAGCAGGATGATTGAAGATTATTTACGTAAGCGCCAAAATCTTTTAAACATTTTTGTATTGATTGATGCACGCCACGAACCGCAGCAGATTGACTTTGATTTTATAAATGATGTAGGAGAATGGCAATTACCATTTGTAATTGTATTTACAAAAGCAGATAAAGAAAAACCAGGCGCAATTGAACGCAACGTTCAACTATTTTTTGATAAGATGCGTGAAAGCTGGCAGTTTCTGCCGCGGTATTTTGTAAGCAGCATTATTACAAAACAAGGTAAAGAAGAAGTGTTAGATTTTATTGAGGATAGTAATAAAGCGTTTGCACAACAACCAAATTAACGGGCACACTACAACTATCTATCTCCTTTCTCCTAACTCCTATCTTCGCAGCATGAGCAAAAAAGTTAGACTACGTTTTGCGCCTTCGCCAACAGGTGGCTTGCACATAGGCGGCATGCGCACTGTATTGTTTAATTACCTGTTTGCAAAACATAACAAGGGAGATTTTATTGTTCGCATAGAAGATACAGACCAAAACCGTTTTGTTGAAGGTGCTGAAGCATACATATTTGAATGTTTGAAATGGTGTGGCCTTGAACCTGATGAAAGTGTGGTTCATGGCGGCAAGTATGAACCTTATCGCCAAAGCGAAAGAAAAGAAATGTATAAGCAATATGCCGAACAGTTAATTGTTGATGGCAAAGCTTATTATGCGTTTGATACAACAGAAGAATTGGAAGAAAAAAGAAAAACAGTTCCAAATTTTCAATACAGTCATGCTTCAAGAAGCGAAATGAAAAATTCACTCACATTAAGTGATGATGAAACAAAAAAACTTTTAAACAGTGATGCATCTTATGTTATAAGAATTAAGATGCCTGAAAACGAAACTATAAGTATTAATGATATGATTCGTGGTGAAGTAAGCTTTAATACATCGCAGGTTGATGATAAGGTTTTATTAAAAGCTGATGGAATGCCAACCTATCATCTTGCAGTTGTGGTGGATGATTATTCAATGCAGATTACACATGCATTTCGCGGCGAAGAATGGCTGCCGTCATCGCCAGTTCATATTCTTTTATGGCAGTATCTATTTGGTTTGGAAAATATGCCGCAATGGGCACATCTTCCATTAATATTAAAACCTGATGGCAAAGGAAAACTAAGTAAACGTGATGGTGATAGATTAGGCTTTCCTGTATTTGCTATGAACTGGACTGACCCGAAAACAAATGAACTTACACATGGTTTTCGGGAACGCGGTTTTTTACCGGAAGCATTTATAAACTTTCTTGCATTGCTTGGCTGGAATGATGGAACAGAACAGGAAATTTTTTCGCTTGATGAACTGATTTCAACATTTTCAATAGAACGTGTACATAAAGCAGGTGCAAAATTCGATTATGAAAAAGCAAAGTGGTTCAATCATGAATGGATAAAAAAATCTTTAGCCAGCTGGCTTCAACCATTAGTCAAAGAAGTATTGCATAAAGCAACTGTTTTTGTTTATGATGAAGATTTATTGATAAAGGTTATAGAAATGGTAAAAGACCGGTGTGTTTTGTTTACTGACTTTGTTCAGCAATCATCATTCTTTTTTGCAGCACCAAAAGAAATAGATATTTCGTCTGTTAAACCAAAATGGAACGAACGCAAACAACAATTCTTTTCAGAATTGATGCGTGATTATAGTTTGCTTGAAACATGGAAACATGATGAGCTTGAAAAAACTTTTACAGAACTGGCAGCAGCAACACGCATGAAACCTGGTGAATTTTTATTGCCGTTCCGCATTATGTTGGTTGGCGGCAAATTTGGGCCGCACGTTTTTAATATCGCTGAGCTAATTGGTAAAAAAGAAACCATTAATCGTATAAAACACACACTGCAGTTGTTGTAACAATAATATTATTGCTTCGTATATTTCAATAAATTTTTGCATGAACAAAAGCAACCGGCTACTTTACTTTCTTGCGCTGCTGAAAATTATCATCCCGTATCTTTTACAAAATCATGTGTATGAGCCACATCGCGACGAAATGTTATACCTCGCAGAAGGCCATCATCTTGCCTGGGGTTTTATGGAAGTACCGCCAATGCTTTCTTTGTTTGCATGGATAATACATTTCTTGGGTGATGGCATGTTTTGGGTTAAGTTCTTTCCATCATTAATGGGCGCTGCTATATTTATTATTTGCGGGAAGATTGTTCAGTCATTAGGCGGTAAAACTCTCGCGTTAATACTTTTATTTCTGCCCTTTATTTTCGGCGTTTATTTAAGATTGTACTTTCTATTCCAGCCAAATCCGCCTGAAAATTTATGCTGGACATTGATTGCATTCAGCATCATTCGCTTCGTTCAAACAAAAGAAAATAAATGGTTATACTGGTTTGGTGTAAGCGTTGGTATTGGTATGATGAGTAAGTATTCGGTTGCATTTTATACAGCAAGTATTTTACTAGGTTTGTTGCTTACA
>CAHJWK010000034.1 GCA_903642275.1 Chitinophagaceae bacterium | reverse complement strand
AATAACCCTGTTACAGGTGCCGAAATACTGTTGCGTTGCGTTTGTGTTAAACGTGGAATAAGCAAACCTTTTGTGGTTGATTTAATTTCCAGCAATGATGAACTACTTGGTGACGTTGTTCCAATGCCAACACTTCCTGTTGAAGGAAATATGTTCTGTGCATGTAAATTTCTTGAAGCAATGAGAATCATCATTGCAAGCAAAACAGTAATTGTTTTTTTCATGATTTTGTTTTAAAGTGAACAATGGTTTTTTAAATATTATTTAGATAAAATCATTTTTTTAGTGTCAATTAATTTTCCGTCAATCAATAAAGAATATTGATAAGTGCCGCTTGTTAATTCACCGCCGGAAATAATTTGTTTCCCATAACCACTTTGTGAAAGACTATATGTTTTTAAAACATGCCCTCCAATATCTGTAATCATTAATTGTGCAGCGTGAATACCTGAAGGGATATAATAACTGATAGAAGAGCTGCTATTAAATGGATTTGGAATGTTCTGTTCTAATCTTGCTGCATCATTATTTTTTTGTAAGCTTTGTTCATTTATTACTGATTGCATATTTGATGAAAAGTTGCTGCAACACTGGCTCATCGCACTTTCAATTTGACTGATCTTTGTATTAATATTATTTAGCTGCTGATGTAATAAAATATTATCAGATTGAAGTGTTGCATTGTTCTGTTTTAATGAATCGTTTTGCGTACTTAATTCCTGTACTGCTTTAACCAGCGGTACAACAAAATCAGCATAACTTAATCCATAAGCATCATGTTCATTTTGCGGTTTATACAAACCACTAAAATCATAATTTATTTTTTTAGCAGCAGCTTCTACATCCTGTGCAACAAAGCCTGTATATTTTACTTTCTCTTTAGCATTGATAGCATTTTCGTTTTCTTGCTTTGCCGCAAGTGAAGTTTGGTTATCATTGTTTGACCCTTTAATATGATTATTCAATCCATGTATATCATAATTGTAAGTAACCGGTTTTAGTTGTTTGATGAAGGCAAGCCCCGGAACATCTGAATTAATATTTTTCTTAAACCTTCCGTCAGAATAAACAACAAAACTCCCCGCTGCTTTTACTGATGTAATAGAAGTACTACCAAGCATAACCTGGTTGGACGCTGTAGCAACTGCATAAGCACCAACAGCCGTTGCATTAGTAATATTTGTCGGGTTCATATCTGCGAGGTAACCAATAGCTGTATTATTATCACCTGTGCTTCCAAATAAAGCGCCGCTTCCAATAGCAGTGCATTGGCTACCTGTAGTATTACTAACTATTGCATTTACACCTACTGCAGTATTATCATGTCCATTACTATTTCTTAAAGCCTGCACACCCATTGCTGTATTCAAAGTTCCAGTGGTATTAAAAAGAAGCGTATAATTTCCGCTTGCAGTATTGGCACTGCCTGAGGTATTAGTCATAAGAGCACTATCACCAACTGCAGTATTTTGACTACCTGAAGTATTAATGCCTAATGCAACTGTACCAACAGCAGTGAGTCCACTGCCGGTAGTATTGTCATAAAGCGCTGAGTATCCTTCCGCTGTATTATAATTGCCTGTGGTATTATTAAACAGGGTGGTTAATCCATTTGCTGTGTTATAACTCCCTGTAGTATTACGTGCAAGCGAACCGCCGCCGTTCGCAGTGTTTTGAATTCCTGTTGTATTAGAGGCTAAAGCATTATAACCATTTGCAGTATTCGTTGATCCGGTTGTATTATCCAGCAAAGCCTGGTAACCATTCGCTGTATTATCAGCACCTGTGGTATTATTTTCTAAAGCCTGATAACCGTTTGCTACATTATCACTTCCATTAGCATTATAAAATAAAGCATAGCTGCCGTTTGCAGTATTATAAGAACCGGTTGTATCATAATATAATGCATCAAATCCATTCGCTGTATTATAAACACCGCTGCTATTGCGGCTCAGGGCATCTAATCCATTTGCTGTATTATAAGAGCCTGTGGTATTGAAATACATGGCATAGAGACCTGTAGCAGTATTTGCAGTGCCCGTTGTGTTAGAAGTTAATGCATACGCTCCAATACCTGTATTATCTCCTCCTGTTGTATTTGCATATAATGAATTTATGCCTATGGCTACATTATTATATCCTGTAGTGTTAGAATATAATGAGAAAGGACCATTTGCTGTATTATTAAATCCTGAAGTATCATGATATAAAGATTGGTAGCCCACCGCTGTGTTATAGCTTCTTTGATTAAAATATAAACTTTGAAAACCAACGGCAGTATTATAACCCGAAGTAGTATCGCTGTATAAAGCTCCTGAGCCTATGGCAGTGTTATTGCTTCCCTTCGTATTACTTATCATTGCCTTCTCACCAATTGCTGTATTGGAACTGCCTGTTGTATTATTTTGCAAACTGGTTGAACCAACCGCAGTATTATAAGCTGCAGTATTTTTACTGAGCGACAAAGAACCAACTGCTGTGTTTCTAAAGCCTGTTGATAATGCCGTATCAGTATAATCACCGAGAAAAACGTTATTATTACCAGCAGCAGGGTTGTCGTAAAAAACTTTAGTGCCGCCTATTCTTAAATAGTTGCCTGCACTTAAATTAATATCACCACCTTTCACATCAATTTTATAAGCAGGTGAAAGCGTTCCAAAGCCAACGTTACCTGAACTAAAAAAAACAGAAGTACCATTACGTTTCCAATAACCGATAATGCTCCATGCAGCGCCATCGTAATAATAAAAGCTAGGAAAATTATCTGTTTGATAAATTAATAATCCTGTTACAGGCGACGTGATAGCATTTTTTTGTGTTTGCGTCATGCGTGGAATAAGCAAACCTTTTGTTGTTGATTTAATTTCTAGTAATGATGATGAAGCTGGTGATGTTGTTCCAATGCCTACGCTTCCGCTTGATGGAAATGTGTTTTGTGCATTTGCTATCTGTATAAACAAAAAGCTAATGCTGAATGTTAAGTAAAAAATTGTTTTCATAAATTAATTGTTTGTGATTGTTATAAGATTGATTAAGCAGGCAGTTACTTTTTTATTTTGCCAATAATTAGCAATAGAATTATAAATTTCTATTGTAAAGATGTTCTTGAAAAGGCCTCAGCTTAAAAGAAACCGACAAACAGTAGTTAAAAATCGTCAGAAGTTTACCGGAACAAACCCGTTACTTTTTAAATTCAACTCTATAAACATCAATAGTTACATTACTAAGATTTTTAATCCTGTGCGGACCTTCAGGTTTCATAAGATAACCTGTATCAGGTTGATTAGTATTTTCAGCATCACTATGTTGCTTAATACTGTCTCTTATAAAATATCTATGGTTGACTGAATCATAACCATAACGGTAATATATAATCTCGAAGCTGGATGTATCGCTATTATTATTGCCAAACATAACGCTTGACAAACGGTGTGTATGCATGTTCTCGAACTCGTATGGTTTTAATATAACTTCAAGTATTCTTATCTTATCATTTTCAAATATTACACGATGATTTTGCGGTGAGGCTTTTACGGCATCAAGACTATCTGCCCATTGCCATTTTATTGAATCTGCTGATTGCGCATTTTCTTTTCGCTTAACAGCAGATTAATGTTTGGTCTTTAATTGATTTGATAAAAAGAAACCGATTAACACTCCAATTAAAACGCTTAAGGACAATAATATAATTTTCATTCGTTGTTTAGTAATTCTGATTAATTATTTAGTGTCCGTTATTGTATTACCTGCTTTTACGATTAAATTATTTTGATGGTTTTTCTTAAAAAATAACTTTCTTCCATAACTTAATTCACGCCAGAGCCATTCAACAGGTCCATAATTAAATCGCGTCAGCCAATACCTGCTTATAAATATTTGAATTATAAAAATGATAACTGCTAACAGAAAATAAAACCAGTAGGGATAAGTACTTCCGATTGATAAACCCATTCCTGAAAACATAAAAAAAGCAATGATGTTTTGAACGATATAATTCGTCAATGTCATCTTACCATAATATTGCAGTGCGTGAAAAATACGTATCAATTTTCCTGAAACATATAGCCACGTAACTGCTGACATAAAGAAAACCATTCCGCATATAAATGATATAATAAGAAGTTATAATACTTTAAAAGCTACGGAATTTTTTGTTCAGCAATTGTTATTAAAGTTGATGCTGCAAAAGCCGGAACAGAGAACCAAAACATGCGCCTGATATATTTCTTATTGACTGATAAATTTTCAAAAAAATTAATGCGCTGGAAATACATTCCCCATAAAAAACAACACAACATAACATGCTGAACGAAGATGGCGTAGAACGCCCATGTTGACTGCATTACATACGAATCAGTTAAATTGTATTTCAGCACATCGGTTAAATGATGACTTGAAAATAATGGTTGCATTTTGTCAATATTTTCAATGGGTAACATTGATGCAACGAAACGTGTATAACCTGAACTTAACGGAACCAACACAAGCAAAATAATAGCAGCTATAAGAATGGTTTTGGTTGATGCGTGGCGAAACAATAAAAGCACAATACCCAAAACGGCATAGCTTTTTAAAATGTCGCCACCAAAAAATAAAGAATTGGTAAAAGCGATTACAAATAACCAGAACATACGCCTTGCAAAAAAAGAAACGGTGTTATAATTTTTTAATTGGAGATTGTTTATAAGCACTGCAAAACCATATCCAAACAATATGCTTAACAGCAATGCTGATTTATGATAAAAATATAAATTGATATAAATCTTAAAACCGCATCAATAGAACTTCCATTTGAAGATTCGCTATTTTTAAAACTTGTGTAATTAATAATGGCAACACCTAATAAAGCATAAGCACGAGGTATATCAACAATAGCAACACGCTGCGTTTGTTTAAGAGGGCTTACAAGATTAGCTGATTGCATGTTAAATACATTTTGGTTATTGCATTTCTTTAAGCCATTTGCTCATTACTGTTGGAGCAATCGTTTTCATTAACGTAAGTGCATCAAGATTTTTCCCACCTGGTTTATAATTTTCAATTACCTCTGTTATAAGCTTTGTTTTAAGCTTAAGGTATAATAAAAAACATAGCTTCATAAATTTTTTCTGATACCAATCATAATTCGGAGGACCTACCTGGTCGTAAAGTTTTTCAAAATCCTGCAGTGTTCTATGTGCCGGTGCATTTTTATCATTATCATCAATCATGTGCTGCCATTGTTTTACAACATCCGTTTTTTTCTCAACAATGAAACTCACTAAAAAATAATTTGCAAGAAATTCATCAAACCATTTTTTATCTGTTCTTGTTTTATTAAGTGTGATAAAAAAATAATGCCCTAACTCATGTATGGCAACATAATCATACCCTGAAACTATACTATCAGATGTTGTTGTTACCGGCACACCAGATAGTTTTGCAAGCGCATTTTTTTCAGCGCCAATTACAATGATGTTATTCCCCGGCAGGTAATTAGGTAAAGCATACGGAGCAGCAAATAAATCTTCTTTCCAATCATTACTATCTAAAACATACAACGGAACATTAAAATGATGTGCAGGAAATTTGGATTGATAAAAACCTATGTATTCTTTAATAAGATTTTGAAGAGCAGTTGCTCTTATTTTATAACCAGGCGTATAATAAGTTTTAGGAAAATCATTTAATGAATCAAGATGCTCATTAAGAAGTGTTGTATCAATTGCTTTTTTATTTTGCAAGATGCTATCCTGGTATTGCGCTCTTAAGCAATAAAGATTGCAGGTAAAGATTGAAACAAGCAATGATATTTTGATTATAGCTTTCATAATTATAAAGCAACTTTAATTGTCTTTGGTAAATGCAACATCAAAACTGCCATCTGTTATCTCAAGGGGAATTGGCTTATTATCATCAGATAAAAATTTACCGGAAAACTTTCCTGAAACTCTTGTTGCATTAATTGCAGTAATACTTACCGTTACAGAATCGCCATAATAATTTTTATAACCTGACGACATGTAAGTTGCTTCATTACTTTTTTTATACGCAAAATTTGAAAGCGATGTACTCGAGTGATTGATAGTGGAAGACCCGCTATTTGCGACAGACAATTTGAAAACTTCTTTTGTAAGCTCATTGGTAACTTCCACTTTTATCATTCCATTATCTGCATTATTTTTTACTTCGTTTAAAAACAGCGCCATCCAGTTTTTGCCATCTCCATCATGCATAAAATCTTTTATGGAAATGTGATGCCCATTAATAGTGTAAGCGAAACTGTTATCTCCGCTATAAGTGCTGTCACCAGAACCTGATGAAGTTGAAGTAGGATTATCTTCTTTCCCGGAAGATTTTACATTGTTGTTTGAGCAGGCAATAAATAAAATTGCAGAAAGTATAACTGTTGTAATAAATCTTTTTTGTTTCATATACTTCTTTTTAAAAAATCGCTTAATTTATTTTATTCAGGCCTTACATTTCCTGTGGAAAAAGGAATATCAAATTTGCCATCTGTTACTGTTACCTCTTTTTTAACGCCACGTGGCGTATCAACACTTAAAGTAAATTTTCCGGAAAAAGTTCCTGTTACTTTTGATGCGGTAACAGAAATAATATTTACAGTGACATCATCTGCATTATAGCGGGAATTATCACCACCAAGAAAATCAAGTGTAATACTGAAGGGTTTGTCATCACTGTCTTTCTTAGTAAAAGTGCCGGTTTTGTCAGGAACAGAAAACCTGAAAAAGTAAACAACATCGCCATTTTTATCAGAACGAAGAAAAAATAATAACCGCTTCCCGCTGTTATCAGCGGTTGGGTAAATGAAAGCGGTGTTCTGTATTTGCATGTTATCAATTTCACCACCACTAATATTTACCCCATCAACGTTTGCGGAGAAACTTGCCTTACCCGAAGTATTGGAAGGCTGTGAAGCATCAGAAATATTGCTATTGTTTTTATTCGATGTATTACTTCCGGAACATGCAAAAAATAGACCTGCTAAGAAAATGATTGGAAGAAATAAGTTTAATTGTTTCATATAATTTTTTAAAGAAATGACTTATTGATTTTTATTGACATCTTACCTTGGGAGAAAGGAATATTAAATTGCAGTTTTACTGAACTTATATTTACTTGTATGTCAATCTGCATTTATTAATTGCTTTTACTTGGTAGAATAAGGTGACCATGGTAAATCGAACTTGCCGTCAGTCACTGAAATTTTTTTGTCACCTCTCGGGTCAATAAGGGTTCCTGAAAAAGTTCCTTTAATGCCGGACGCGTCTGAAGAAGTTACGGTAACTGTTAACTCCTTAAATCCAAAAGCATCATTATAATCGCGGGGACCATACGATGCAGAATAGTTATCATTGTCCGTGCTATTTGAATTATGCATTGTTGTAGTGCCGTGGTCAGCTACAACAAACTTGAATTGCTCAGGAATGCCCTTTTGCGACTTATCAATTTTTACCAAAGCAAAACTTATAATGCCGGGACTGGTTTTAAACGCTGCGTTTGCTAAGTTGTCATTTTTATTTTCTGAAAAATCTCTGCCATCAATTTTACAGGAGAAGCTTGCATCAGCCGCAGAAGAACCGGATACATTTTTATTGGCAGCATCTTTCTTTGCCGCGTATGCTGAATTATTGCCTAAGCATGCCTGCAATAAACATATCCCAAAAATGATTGCTAATAGTAGTTTTAAATGATTCATTTTTTTTACTTTTTAAAACGATTATTATGAGTGTTATACAAAGCAGTGTTTTCTTTCTGTTAATCTGAAGAAATAATGTCGAAATGAAGCATGCCGGGCATGACAATATTTATAAAATGAAGCCCGCATTACATCCCTGCTTAAGGTTGTAGTGGTACTGTGCTACAACTTTTACTTTTCTCTGCAAGGCTTTGTTCATATCACTTTTTTAATCAGTACAACGATTCTTAAGATTGTTTTCTGTTCAATCATTATCATAAAAGTGATACATGTTTTATCAGTTATCTATTATAAACGACAAATGGATAGAGAAAATCGACAAAAGAAAAAAAGGCGGGATTAATTTTTAAATTGAATGATTGCGACAAGATTTTGATCATCCTGCTTTTCAAAAAATACTTTCAATTTAAGTTGAGCAGCCAGGTCGCTGATAATTTGTAAACCAAGCCCGGAAGTTTTACTGCTAACCTGTTTACTATTTAACTGGTTATTTAATGTATCAGCATTAGCGTTTGCAGCATTATTAATAATGCTTAATTGATTTTTATCGGCAGTAATTAGAATTATAGTATTTGCATCACTATACTTTATTGCGTTTTGTAAAAGATTACGAATAATAACAGCAATAAAATTTTCATCTGTTGTTTGAATATAATTTGATTCAATCTGGTTATTCAACGTAATATTTTTTTCTTCTGTTGCAGAATAAAGAAAATCTGATTCTTTTAAAACAATATCATTGATATTAACCGGTGTATCATTTGGCGTAAATTGTTGCATCTGGCTTTTACTCCATAACAACAAATCTTCCATGGTTTCCAAAACACTTTCGGTTGCTTTTTTTATACTGGCTTCATGCTTTTGCTTTGTTTGTTCATCCAAAATTTCAGGATGTTCTTTTTGCAATTGCATTAATTGTGCAAGACGGCTAACCGGCGATCGAAAATCATGACTGATAATTCCAAACAATTTTGCCTTAGTATCATTTGCAACTGAAAGCTGGTTATTTAATGTTTGCAATTCTGCTTTTTGCAGGCTGAGTTGTTTATTCAATTTTTCCCTGTTGCGATAAATAAGATAAAGCAGTAAAGAAAAAATTGCCAGGCTTATTAAACCGAGTATTAAGATATTTCTTGTGTTAGAAGCCTGCTTCAGTTCAAGAATACCTAACTTATTTTTTTGATTAAGAGAAACAATTCTTTGTTCTTTTTCATTTGTTTGATAATGCGTTTCAAGATCAGCAAACGTTCGTGATAATTTTTCTTTTGAAAGTGTATCCTGCAAATCAACATAACGCTCATAATATTGTAACGATGTTGCAGCATTATTTAATCCTTTATAATCAAGCGCCAGGTATTTAAGTATGTTGGAATAAAGCTCTTTATTCAGTTGCTGTGCTATGGGAATCGCCTTGTTTAATAATGCAATTGACTTTTCATATTTGCCTGTTTCCTGTAAATATCTTCCCGTTATCATTTGTGACTGGAAGATTAAAAAAGGAGACTGCGTTAACGCCGCTAATGAATCTCCTTTAGTTGCATAAGGAAGTGCTTTCTCATATTGTTTGTGGTCAATATAATATATAGCAATATTCAAATTTGAAGAAACAAGTTCCGATGAGAATGAAGATTGGTTCTTTGTATTTTCCGTTAGTTGATTATTATAATATAATGCAGAATCAATATTGCCGGAAGTTGTAAAGGCCTCAACAAAAGAACTTAGCAAACGATTATTTACAAGCGGAGATATATCGCCAAAACGTTGCCCTTGTCTTAATGCTGCAAGGCTTTTATCAGCCATTTGTGTATTAAGATAAAGCTTGGAAAGCTGGTCGCATTGAATAGCATAATCAAATTTCGCTTTTGAATCTGTTGTTGTATCAACATTTTTTTCGCGCAACTGAATACTCCTGATATAATAATCCTGCGCTGCGCTGTAATAAGATTTTTGCTGATAGTAACTGCCGAAAGCAGAATAGATATCCTGCAGTATAGATTTATCTTTTGCAGTATCTGCAATAGTTTGAAGAAGGTTTTTACATTCATCAACTTTATCAAATTGCTGCAATTGAAAATTAAGGCTCATTAATGCTTCGCTGGCGCCGGCAATTAATTTAGTTGATTTGGCGAGTTGGGCACTATGCTGGCTTTGATAAAAATAGTACTGAGCACTGTCAAATTTTATCTGGTAATAATATCCAAGCGCTGCATATAAATTAAAACTTGCTTTATCTGAATCATCATTAGATTTTAATAGCTGCAAACCTTTTAAACCAGCATTTTGTAACAGCATGTAATTGTTAGCTGCGCCATCTTTATTTAAACGCAAAATTTTGCAGTAATCAAGCCACGCTTTTATTTTATTATTCGTGTTATTAAATTTTGATAAATCAGGGGCCTGTGATTTAACGCTTGTTGTTATTGTATTTAAAGATACAAAAACTATAAAAAGCAGTTTTTTCATACTGAATTATAATATGAATGAGTAAGATAAACAATCAAAAAAATTGAACAAATTAATTTGTAAAATCCAAAGCGTGTTTATATAATTTTCCTACGGGCAATTCTTCTGAGTGAATATTTATTTTATTTTTTTGAACAGAATCAATCCTGTGTTTATTTACAATATAACTGCGATGTATTCTTACAAATTTTTCAGTTGGTAACCTTGTATGCATGCTGCTGAATGTTTCCAGCACAAGATATTTTTTTGAGGGTGTTACAATTTTGGTATAATCCTTCATTGCTTCCAGGTACATAATTTCATTCATTAATAATTTGTATTTATCATAACCTTGTTTTATAATTATAAAATTCGATTCCTGTTCATGTGAAAATGCAAAGGCATCATTACGTAATTGAAAAAATTCTTTTAATCGCAACACACATTTTTCAAAACGCTCACTGCTTACAGGTTTTAATAAATAATCAAACACCTGCAGTTCATATCCATCTAAAGCAAATTCAGGATGCGAGGTTATAAATACCGGCGCCGGAACAGTTCCACTCAAACTTTTTATCATGTCTATGCCACTTATTCCGGGCATTTCAATATCTGCAAAAACTATATCGGGTTTTAAATTGGAAATTGTTTCAAGGCCTTCTATCGCATTACTGCAGGAAGCAATTTTTTTTAAAAAAGAAAATTCAGCAGCCATGGCTTCAATATTTAACAATGCCAGCTCTTCATCATCAACCAAAATATAAGTCAGCTGTTTTCCCATTTATAATACAAAGTATATAATAACAATAGTAAGGTAATAATTATTAATCTTTATCTGTAAAGTATAATCTCTGCCAGAATTTGATTTATTAATCCTGTAATAATTTTATCTGGTAGTATATTTAATATTGATGAATAATTTATCTCGTCTCTGCTATATGAAAACATACCATATTTTAATATTATTATTTTTGTTTTGTATAAGCGCTTGTGCTAACAGGCAATCTTCGCAAAATACAGATACAGAAAATACTATCGATACTACTATCTTAACTTCAAGCACAAAAGATTCTTTTGAAATAGGAAAATTATATAACAACGTTGCCTGTAAAAGTGATGCTGCTCAATCTTATGCATTGTATTTACCTCATGAATATAAGGCTAATACATTACCAATAATTTATTTTTTTGATCCACATGCAGATGGCGCTTTGCCATTGAAAAAATATAAAGCTTTGGCAGATGTATTTGGCTTTATAATGATTGGAAGCAACAACTCAAAAAATGGTAACAATTGGCCAACTACAGAAAATATCTGGAATACATTGTTCAACGATGCACGAAGCAAAATAAAATTTAATACGAGCAGGATTTATACCTGTGGATTTTCAGGAGGTGCAAAAGTGGCAAGTTATATAGCATTGCATCATCCTGAAATTAAAGCAGTGATTGCTGGCGGCGCTGGTTTGCCTGATGAAGTACAGGCAGGTAATTTTAATTTTTCTTTTACAGGCATTGCCGGTAAAGGTGACATGAATATGACTGATCTTGTTGCACTGAATAATGAGCTTGATCAAACATCAACAAGGCATCATTTAATTTTGTTTGATGGCAAACACGAATGGTCACCGCCAAAAATTATGAATATAGCGTTAACAGGTTTGCAGCTTGATGCCATGTTTAATAAACTTATTACTAAAAACGATTCATCAATAAATAAGTATGTTGATTCAGGTAATAAAAGATTAAGCGCTGATATGAAAGCGAACAATCTGTTACGCGCAGAAGAAGAATGCCGGCTTTCAATAAGTATGTTGAACGGATTGACTGATGCGGTAAATCAATTTAAACAAAAAGATATTTCCTTTATAAACAGCGTCGCTTATAAGCAGCAGTTTCAGCAACAGCAAAAATTATTTGGGATAGAGCAGAGTAAAAAAGCAGAATACCAGCAGCATTTTCAGCAGCTTGATATGCAGTACTGGGCAAATACAATCAGCTCGCTTCAAACAAAATCAAAAGTAAAAATAGCAGAAGGAGAGATGTATCAACGCCTGCTTGCTTATCTTTCATTAGCGTTTTATTCTATCAGTAACCAGTTAATAAACAGCAACCAAAATCAACCGGCACAATACTTTGTTACGTTGTATAAAATAGCTGATTCAACCAACAGTGAAGCCTGGTATTTTTCTGCGATATTGAATGCAAGAAACAAGGCAGTTGAAACAACAAAAAATGATTTGCTTAAAGCGGTTAGCTTAGGTTTTAATGATGCGAACCGAATGCAGCAACAACCTGAGTTTCAGCAATACGCCGCACGTTTAAATTTTGCAGAAATTAAAAGTGAAATGAAGAAAACAAAGTGAACGGTAAATTTTTTTTGTATTCTTACATCTTTGAACAGGTTTGTAGTTATTAAAAAAACATCATTTGAAAAGAATAATCAAAATAGGCATTATAGGCTTTGGTGTCGGCGGTAATACGTTTCATGCGCCTGTTATACACACAACAGAAGGATTTGAAATCAGCAAGATCAGAGCGAGGAAAGAATCGGAAATAAAACTAGCAAGGCAACGTTACCCGCAAACTTTGATAACTGGTAATGCAGATGATATTATTAATGATGCATCCATTGAATTAGTTGTAATAGCAACACCAAATAATTCTCATTATTCATTAACCAAACAAGCTTTGCTGGCCGGCAAACACGTGGTGGTTGATAAGCCGTTTACCATTACTTCTGCTGATGCAGATGATCTTATAAAAATTGCGAAGCAGGAAAAAAGAATTTTATCTGTTCACCATAACCGCCGTTACGACAGTGATTTTAAAACGATACAAAAAATATTAAAAGGCAACTTGCTTGGCAGGCTTGTTGAATTTGAAAGCCATTATGATCGCTTCAGAAATTTTTTAAAGCCTGGCGCATGGCGCGAAAAAGATGAGCCCGGAGCCGGCATTTTATACGATTTAGGTTCGCACTTAATTGATCAGCCATTGGTTTTATTTGGTTTGCCTGAAGCTGTAACTGCAGACATTCGTGCACAGCGCGAAGGCACTAAAGCAACCGATAATTTTGAACTGATTTTGCATTATAAAAATTTAAAAGTAACAGTAAAAGCAGGCATGCTGGTAAGCCAGCCTTTGCCAAGATATATTTTGATGGGCGATAAAGGCAGCTTTGTAAAATATGGTTTGGATGTGCAGGAAGCAGCTTTAAAAGCAGACTTAACGCCACATACAAAAAGCGACTGGGGCACAGAGCCGGAAAGCGTTTGGGGCAATCTGGTAACTGAAATAAACGGCGTGCAGTTTTCAGGAAAAATACAAAGCGAAGTGGGTGATTACCGCGGCTATTATGCAAACGTGCGTGATGCAATTACTGACAAAAAGCCATTAGATGTTACGGCTGAACATGCACGGAATATTATCCGTGTTATAGAGTTGGCTATGCAAAGCAGTAATGAAAAAAGAACGGTTGCCTGCAAGGAAGAATTTATATAGATTGTTCAGCAGATTGAAAGTGAATGAAGACGCTAAAATAAATCTGCATTAATCAAACTTTTTCATTACCTGGAATAATACTTTGTATTGAGATGAATCAAGCCCGGGCAATGTATCCTGCAACCAATGCCGCTTAAATGCAATGGTTGCTGCCGTTGTATCTTTTACATCATAACCAATAATTCTTAATGCCTGAACCGGCTGAAACGTAGAAGGCAGTATAACGTTTGTCGTATCATCATACCAATAACCATAACCACTGTCTGCAAGCCGCTTCCATGGAAAGAAAACATTCGGGTCATCTTTTCTTGTGGGCGCAATATCCGCATGGCCAATAAAATTTGCGGCAGGAATATTAAACTGCTTTTTTAAAGCAGCAAGTAAATTCAGCAAGCTGTTAAGCTGTGCATCCGTAAAAGCTTCAAAGCCATTATTGTCTAATTCAATACCTATACTTGCGCTGTTTATATCAATATCGTTGCCCCATTTACTCACACCTGCATGCCATGCACGCAAATAATCATTCAGCATGTGGTGCACCGTTCCATCTTTACAAATAACATAATGCGCACTTACCTGTGTGCGTTGCAGCGTAAATGTTTTAAGCGTTTCATCGCAACTGTTTTGCGCCGTATGATGAATGATTACAAAGTTTGGTTTTCTTAAATTAAAATTTGTTGTGCCGATGAACATGTTATTGCCAAACGTATCCTGCAGCGGATATTTTTTAATTATGGCTGCAAACGCTTTTGCCTGTTGCTTATATATTTTGTTGGATGATGCATACTTATTACCGGCACAGCTTACACAAAAAATTAAAACACATAATACTGCATATTTCATTTTGTAAAGAAAAGAATTAATAGTTTGTAATTAAACGAACAATTTAGTGCACCGGGCGTGTTTTTAAGTAAGATTTTATTTTATATTTGATTCATCAATATCAACAGATAGCTGCTTTTAAACCGTGCCCGCTGAATAACGATTAAAACTCGTCATCAAACCTTGTATTATATGGCACGTATTGTTTTTCCCGAAGATTTCACCAGCCAGCTTACGCTGCTTGCAAACGTTGTTGCACAAAATGGCCTCATCACCAAAAACAATCCCGTTACCGCGTACCTGGCGCAGCAGAATATTGTTTTGGGGGATGATGTAACAGCCGGTAACAATGCCCAAACGCACGAAACCAACCGGCTGCTCTTCAGCAAGCAAAGCGAAAACTTTCGCCAGCTGCGCGACAACAATTTTACAGCACCGTGGCAACACCTTACCGGCAGCGTACAGTTCTTAAAATCTTTTTACAAAGGCAACACAAAGCAGCTGGGCGATTGGGGTATTACCATTACTACCGGCGGCAAAATAATTTACCCGCCTGCCTTTGCTGACAGGGTTACGATATTTGATGCGTTGCTGGAAAAAAACAGTAGTTATGGTGATGGCAGCAGCCCGTTGCAGGCTTATTTAATGCAACAGCAAATTGACCTTGCGAAAGATGCCGGCTTTGTGCAAACCGCCGGTGATAACGATGCCAGCTTTACTGCTGCCAGCCAGCAAAGCGAGAATGAAACAGAACTGCGCAACCAGCTTTGGAGCCCGGTTGAACAGCACCTGAAAGACATTGGTAATTTTTTAATGAAGCTATACAGCGGCAACGAAAAAGCACTTGGCGACTGGGGTTTTGTGGTTGATAACAGCCCGCAAAAACCAAAACTGCGCACCACGAAGCTTAAGCTGGGGGAAACCCGTGTTTTAAACGGGCTTGTTATTGGCGGAACGCTTACCAATACAGGCATTGATGATGTTCAGTTATACCGCGGCAAAAGCACAAGCGGCACCCCGGTTATAATACATGCAGGGGAGAAGTTTGGAATTATAAAAGGGTATAGCACCATTACTATTGTTAATGCCTCTACTCTTACAGAAGCTAAAATAACTGTATTAAGCGCTCATTAAAATGTACAAAGCAGCCTGTTTACTGTATAAAAACAGTGAAAAAGTGTATAGAAAATTCAAAAAAATGTACAGAAAATAAAAGAAAGTGTACAAAAGAATCAGGAAAATGTATAGAAGTAATGGCAAAATGTACAGATAAACTTACTGTTGATGGAATAAATCAGCGCCGCAGGCGCTGCTTTATGGGTTTTTGAGAAAGATTTGGGATTGTGTTGATATTGTAAATATTTGTGTTTAGATGAAATTTTCAAACAGCTTGTGCTACTTAAAACTTATTTAAATTTGATTTCAATAATGATAAGATATGGACAGGCGAATTATAAACATCGACCCGGAAATTTTAGGTGGCACACCAGTGTTTTATGGTACAAGAGTTCCTATTAAGAATCTTTTTGACTATCTGGAAACCGGTGATTCTATTGAAACATTTCTTGATGATTTTGATGGAGTAAAAAAAGAACAGGTAATAAAAGTTTTAGAGATGTCGCAAAAACTAATTGAAACTTCAACAGGAATACTCAATGAAAATTTTGCTTGACGAATGTGTGACTAAAAGATTGAAACCGTACTTAACAGTGTTTGAAGTTTTTACTGTATCACAAATGAAATGGAACGGAATTAAAAACGGAAAACTTATGGCTTTTTGTGTTGAAAATAATTTTGATTTGCTACTAACAATTGATAAAATCTAATCTACCAGCAAAACCTTGACAAATATAATTTGACAATTGCTGTATTAAATTCTCAGACGAGTAAAATTGAAGAACTTGTTTTATTCATGTCTTCGTTTAAAACTCAGGTTAATGGTCTCGAAAAACACAAAGCTTACATTATAGAAAAGTAAGTCAAACGCGCGACAATATCGCCGCAAGCAACGCTTTCATAATGTATCATTTGTAACTCTCAAACAAAACTTATTTTTAAAAACTTTCTGCCAGTTGTAACATTTTAATTAATCAGGCGTAACACATAAAATTTTGAACATGAAAAAAATATCTTTTCTCTTATTATTATTGCTAACGGCTTCCTGTTTGTTTGCACAAAGCAAAATTGTATACGATAATAATGCACAGGTAAGAAATGTGGGCAGCTTTCATGCAATTGAAGTATCGAGCGGCATCAACCTTATATTAAAGCAAGGCAACACAACTGCGGTTGCTGTAAGCGCTTCATCAGATGACATTGTAGCTCGTATTAAAACCGAAGTTGAAAATGGTAAGCTGAAAATTTATTTTGACAGAAGTGGCTGGAACAACTGGAATAACAAAGGCGCTAAATTAAAGGCATATGTTACCTGTGCAGCTATTGATGCCATTGAAGCAAGTTCCGGCGCAGATGTAATTACTGATGGAAATATAAATGCGGATAACCTTAAAATCACTTTATCATCAGGTGCCAATCTTGATGGCAACGTGACTGCTTCAGCGCTAAAAGTTGATCAAAGCAGCGGCAGCGATATGAATATTAAAGGCAAAGCAGGCAGTATAGATGTTAGCGCAAGCAGCGGATCAGATTTTAAAGGATATGATCTTGTAAGTGAAACCTGCAAAGCAGATGCAAGTAGCGGCAGTGGCATTGAAATAACTGTAAATAAAGAATTAGACGCAAAAGCCAGCAGTGGCGGAGATGTGCATTATAAGGGCAATGCATCTGCAACAAACAT
The DNA here is from genome assembly GCA_903642275.1 of Chitinophagaceae bacterium. Classification (GTDB taxonomy): domain Bacteria; phylum Bacteroidota; class Bacteroidia; order Chitinophagales; family Chitinophagaceae; genus Parafilimonas. The sequence goes on along the minus strand of CAHJWK010000034.1, from coordinate 19,632 downwards.
ATCTAACAGCAGTGGTGGCAGAATTAAAAAAGAAAGTTAAACCAGCCTGATGTAAGCATAAAAAAAGAGTTCTGTTTAGAACTCTTTTTTATTATATGGATAAGATATTATTGTGTATCACCATAATCATCATTGGTATCAAAACCAAGGTCACTTAATTCATCTTCCGCATTACCACGCAGGTTACGAATTTTATCTTTTACATTATCAGCCAAATCACCCGCAGAATCTGCTATACGCTGACGTGTTTCTTCACCACTGGCTGGTGCAACTAATAAACCTACTGCTAAACCTGCAACAAAAGCAGAAATAGTTGTAATTAAAGTACGCTGTACGCTCATACAAAAATTTTAAAGTGTTAAGCTGAATAATTTTCAACAACCTTGCCAAAAGTAAATGTTATTGCTGAAGAAAATGTTTATTTATATGAAGGTCTCTAAGTATGCCTGATTTTGGATTTAGTGTGATGGTAAACGATTTATAACGACCGACGTTTACATCAATCACCATTTGCCAGCAATGCATGTCCCTGGTAAGATAGATGCTTGTTGCAGCTATCTTCTCTGTTCTGAAATCAAAATAAAATCCACCGCCAACTTTCCACTTTGGCGAAATACTTAAATCTCCATTTACATTTAAGTTTGAATTTAGTTGAGAAATAAAATGAACAAGGTCTGATGAAAGATAATGCGTATAATTTAATGAGAAAGAAGTCTGCACTGACCAGGGTATATTAAAATCAACAAACTCTCCAGGGTTGCTGCGCACGTATTGCAGTTCCTGCTGCTGCTCATCCGGTGTTATTGTTTCATCCGGTGTTAAACGGTTATCATCACTTCGCTTGTCTTTTGATTTACTTTGTAAAGAAGTAGATAAAGAAAGATTTCCTGACTCAAGGTTGCCCAGCTTTCCATGTTTCCACAACAATACGCTCTTATTATTAATATCTTTTTGATAAGGATCAATAGTGGCTCCGCCGCTGATATTTACTTTATTAAACAAACTGCTGCCTGCTCTTATGCTTATAGACTGCCAGTTAAGACTGTCCGCAATAAAATTATATCCGCCGGTTATACTTAAATTATCAAGCAGCCTTATTTTTTTCACACTATCTGCCCCGGTTGAGTCTTTGCGGTTCCTGGTTTTCATTTCAAGCAAATTATTTATACCAAAGTTTAAACCGCCAAACCGTGTTTCACTAAAGCCGCCTAATACATTGCCGCTGAGTTGTGATATTCTTACAGTTTGCCCTGATATTGTTTTTATATTCTGATAAAACTGGCTTACAAGATCAGGCTTATAACTTATGCCAATGAACGGATCTATTTCATGCCGTATGGCTAATATACCTTTTGAATGACTGAAATTATAGGTTCCGAAAATGCGGGTGCTTGTACTTAAACCAAACGTTACTTCCCGGGCTGCATAAAATCCTCTTTTAATGCTTGTATCAACTTTGAATTTCTTATCGTCATACGTATAAATAATTTTTTGTGCAAACCATCTTTCCTCATAACTAATTGCTGGTGTAATAATGAACGGACCAACCGGCGGTAATGAAAGTGTAATGGGAATGCGGTGATCCGCACCCCATTGAATGGTATCTAAAATGCGTTTAAAGTTTATAGCTGAATCATAAAATGAAATAACATTTAAAAGATTGCCGGTATAGCCAATGCCTAATTTCTGATACCATTTTGAACTGGATGGTGCATTAGGATTTTGAAAAGGATAGATGGTTGCAACTGTAAATGCAACAGTAGGTGCATTAAGATTTATAAGCCTGCTTACACTGTTCTGGTTCTCACTTAATGAAGCACTAAAGTTATACTTTCCTTCATCCCACGTTTTATTATAAGAAACATTTGATGCAAGGTTATTATCATAATTGCGGAAAGCATTATCTGTGAGATAAGTATTATACTTAGTGCTGCCGGCATTTACACTGGCGCTGAAACTGGTACCGGGCCTTGCTTTTGAATCAGAAGAGTGGTTCCATAATATATTATACGTATTGCCGGTAGTAAACTCTTGCTTAGAGCCAAATGTAGTATTGAGCGATTTTGTATGTTGTGCACTTACGGTAAGGCTGCCCCGGTATTTATATCGCTTATAATATTTGGGGTTTATATCCAGCTTCCAGCCACCATAAGAATATAAATCACCCTGTGTGGTAACATCCCAGTCATCACTTATCACTTTATAAAATCCTATGCCTTCAAGGCCAAGACCAAACGTTTCGCTATTGGTAAAGCGCGGCGGTAACAAGCCGGAATGCCTGCCGCGGTTTAATGGAAAAATACCAAACGGAATCGGGATAGGAATAGGCACGCCTTCAAACTCCGGGAAGGCAGGTCCTGAAACGGCAATCTTATTATTAATGATCTTAATCTTTCTTGCACGTATATCAAAATGCGGTGTATCAAGATTGCAGGTTGTAAATCTTCCGCGAAAAGCATACACTACATCTTTATCTACTTTCTTTACCGTTTCTGAATTTACAAACATCTCACCTTCTTTATAATAGGTGTTTCTTGTTATTCCCTTTTCAGATTTAAGATTGTATATAACGGTATCCATGATAGATTCTGAACCGGCTTGTGTAAACTTGGGTTTGTTAAGCGGGTTGTCAGTTGAAGTATCTGTACCGCCATAAGCTGTAATGATGTGTGATTGCTGATCATACTGTATGGTGTTGGCATCAAGCTTAATATCTTTATAGTCCGTGTTTGCCTTGCCGTATAAAATGAATTGCTTGTTGGGGATGAGCAGAACACCACTATCTTGTGCAGTATAATTTACAGGCGCATCAATTGAATCTTTTGATAGCAATAGCGTATCAGCTGTTATACGCTTTGATGAATCGTTAATTGAAGTATCAGGTGTGTTAACTAAAGCAGAGTCAGTTGTTTTTAACGGGCGGCCATTATTTTTTTTAGCATGAATCGAATCAAATTTTTTTACAGGAACTGTATCTGTGATAACTGTTAATGATTTTGGAAATTTAATTTTCCACTTATTGTTAGCAAGTAATGGTAACGTTATAAGGCATAAGAGGCAAAAAAGAATTATTGCCGGTTTTATATTTGCGCAAACTTTATAACGGGTAAACATACAGTAGTCGAGCTAAAACAAAAATATAGTTTAATACTATAAAAGATTTGTAAAGGAATGTTTTTAACGAACCACATCATGCAAAAAAAAATTGGAGACGGTTTATTCTTTTTATTGATAACGATATTGTTTGCTTCATTTAAAATTCCTCCATCATCACCTAAACAAAATACGCTACGCACCATCGTAATTGATGCCGGGCATGGTGGCAAAGATTTTGGTGCGGCAGGTAAATATTCTTATGAAAAAAATGTAGCGCTTGCAATAGCACTAAAACTGCAAACAGTATTGCAGCAGGCAATGCCTGATGTAAAAATTGTGATGACACGTACTACAGATGTGTTTGACCCGCCACCGGTCAAGGCTAATAAAGCCAATGCAGCAAAAGGTGATTTATTTATTTGTATTCACTGCAACTCAGTGCCTAAAGTGAGGCATAGTGAAGTTATAGGTCATAAATCAGAAACGTATTATACCGGCAAAGGCAGAAAGAAAAAAAAGCATAGCAGGCAGGTGCCCATATACCGCACATGGTATACGCAAAACCCTGTAACCGGTACGGAAACATACATATGGGCAGCGCATAAAAATGAAGATAAAGAATTAGCCATGCGCGAAAATGAATCTTTATATATTGACAGTACTCAACAGGTGGAAGATTTTGATGCTGATTCTCCCGAAGGAAGAATATTATCATCACTTAAAACGCAGCAACTTTTTAACCGTAGCGCGAACATTGCATTAGATGTGGAGGATGAATTGGAAAAAGTTGGCCGTGTTGTGAATGGTGCCCGGCAAAGACAAGTAGGAATTTGGGTTTTGCAAGCTACAGCAATGCCAAGCATACTGGTAGAAACAGGTTACATATCCACGCCTTCTGATGAAGATTATTTAAACAGCGTAAATGGTCAGCAGGAAATATGCGAATGCATTACTAAAGCAGTTCAGAAATATAAAACTTCATTAGAAACAAATTCTTTCCGCCCGGTAACAGACAGCAGCCAGTAATTATAAATACTGCTTCATAATATCTTTTAGATTTGCTTTTCGTGCATTAACTTGGCGCGTTTATGTTGCAATAAAAATGTCAAGTTTATAAAACCTTGTAATGAAGATTTCAAACGAAACTAAAATCGGAGCGCTGACTATCATAGCAGTTGTTTTTTTGATACTTGGCTTTAATTTTTTAAAAGGTAAAAGCGTTTTAAAAACCGGCTTCTTTTTATATGCAAAATATGGCGACCTTAAAAAGCTCGCTTCTTCAAATCCTGTTTTTGCAAATGGCCTGCAGATAGGCACTGTATATTCAACAACGGCGCAAGATCCATCTTTAAAAATACTTGTTGTTGAAATTAAGCTAACACAGGATTTTAATATACCTGTTAATTCGGTTGTTGCTATTGAAACAAATCCTTTAGGTTCTCCGGCATTAAATATTCAGTTAGGCAACAGCACACAATTTGCTAAAACGGGTGATACATTACGCAGCGTTGATAACGCTGGTTTGATTGGATCTATATCAAATAAAATTGGCCCGCTGTCTGATCAGTTAACATCATCGCTCGTTACACTTGATTCTTTGATGCGCAATTTTAATACTTTGCTTGATACTAATACAAAAGGTAATATTCGAGGTGTGGTTGCCAATCTTGATAAGATAACCGGAAGTGCTGCACGCTCTACGGTTTCCCTGGAAAAGTTATTGAATTTACAAACCGGTGCGTTGGCAAAAACATTAAGTAATGCAAGTGATATAACGGGAAACCTTGCCAAAAACAATGAAAAAATTGATAGTATTTTATATTATTTTCAAACTACAACGCGTAACCTTTCACAAGCAGATATAACCGGTTTGATGAACAAATTTAACACTAGCGCAGATTCTTTATCAAGCATCATCAACCGCATCAATTCAACAAACGGGTCTGTAGGTGCGCTTATTAATGATAAATCATTATACAATAATCTTAACAACATAACCCGCAGTCTTAATATTTTGATTGATGACCTTCGTGCTCATCCAAAGCGGTATGTAAATATCTCTGTCTTCGGTGGCAAAGACAAAGGCAATTATCTTACAGCTCCGTTGCCGGTTGATTCAGCAACAAAAAAATAATGAAGGCTACACGATTCATATTTTCTTTTTTTACTTCTTGTTTTTTACTTTTTACTTTTTCAGTTAAGGCACAACAGCCGCGTACAGATACATCTGGCAAAAAAAATATAAACATTATTAATGCAGAGCGGCTTAATTATCAGAAAAAAGATTCTGCAGAATTTCAATCAGCCGTAGGTAAAGTAATACTGAAACAGGAAACAACTTTATTGTATTGCGATAGCGTTGTGCTTAATAAAACAAGCAACACAATGGAAGCTTTTGGTCATGTACATATAAATGATAATGACAGCATCAATATTTATTCTGATTACTTGCGCTATCACGGCAATGAAAAAAAAGCATATTTAAGCGGTAATGTTAAACTGGTTGATAATACCGGTGTATTAACTACACCCGATCTTGATTATGATATGAACACACATATCGGTATATATACCAAAACAGGAAAAGTTGTTAGCGATAAAACGGTGCTTACCAGCCAGGAAGGTTATTATTATGGTGAAACAAAGAATGTGTATTTCAAAAAAAATGTAGTGCTGGTAAATCCTGATTATCATGTTACAACAGATACATTGTTATATAATACTTATACAAGCATTGCAACTTTTACAGTGCCTACTATAATCAAAGGTGCTAAAAAAAGAAGGATACTTACGTCAGGCGGATATTATGATATGAAAAATAAGAAAGCTTACTTTAACCTGCGGCCGCATATTGAAGACAGCACTACAACGCTTGATGCAAATGAAGTAGCTTCAGATGATTCAACACAACAAAGTGAGGCGAGTGGTAACTCTGTTTATAAAGATACTGCGCAGGGCTTAACGTTGCTTTCAAACAACCTGAAGACTAATGGTAAAGTATCATCCTTACTGGCAACGCAAAATCCTATCATGATTATCAAGCAGGATAAAGATTCTATTTACCTGGCAGCTGATACATTATTTACTGCAAGACTTTCTAACCTGCGCAAATACCGGAATGTTCCCACAATTCTTGATTCATTGCCAGTAAAAGATTCCATACGTGTAATTGATTCTGTGTCATCAAAAAAAGACAGTGCAACTGACCGTTATATTGAAGCATATTATAAAGTGAAAATTTATTCTGATTCTTTGCAGGCTGTTGGTGACAGCTTGTTTTATTCGTCTGAAGATTCTGCGTTTCGGTTATTTAAAAACCCTGTTGTATGGAGCCGTGCAAGCCAGGTAACCGGTGATACGATTTATGTATTCACACAAAACAAACAACCAAAACGCATGTATGTGTATGAAAACGCTTTAAGCGTTCAAATGGTTGGGCCGGATTATTACAACCAGGTAAAAGGAAGAACGCTGAACGCTTTTTTTGTGAATGGTGATATTGAGCATGTGCATGTAAAAGGCAATTCAGAAAGTATATATTATGGACAGGACGACAGCAGTAAATTTATTGGTGTAAACCAGGCAACAGCAGATGTAATTGATATGTATTTCGCCAATAAGGAAGCACAACGCGTGGTGTTTAGAAATAACCTGAACGGAACAAGTTATCCAATGCGGCAAATGAACCCTGATGACATGCGGTTGCGTGGTTTTAAATGGCTTGATGAAAGAAGGCCTAAAACCAAATACGATTTGTTTGGAAATTAAAAAATTGATTTTGTATATACCGGTTTTAACATTGTAGGTGCCGATGTTTATGTCGTAAGTGTCAATGTTGATGTTGTAAGTGTCAATGTTGATGTTGCAAGTGCCGATGTTGACTTTGATAATTATAAAGATTGATGTTTGCCAGGTTAATTGCTGTTTTACTTAAATGCATATTTACTGATTACATTTATTTTTACCACTTTAAAATAGTAACCATGTATAATTTATTGAAAGGAAAGAAAGGCATCATCTTCGGCGCGTTGAACGAACAAAGTATTGCCTGGAAAACTGCCAAAGCTTGTTTTAATGAAGGTGCAGAATTAGTATTAACTAACGCCCCGATTGCTTTACGCATGGGTGAAATAAATCAACTTTCAAAAGAATGTAATAATGCGCCGGTTATACCTGCCGATGTGGTAAACATGGAAGATCTTAAAAAATTGTTTGAAGAAAGCGTAAAGCATCTTGGTGGTGGAATAGATTTTATTCTTCATTCAATTGGCATGAGTGTAAACATGCGCAAAGGCAAACATTATACTGCAATGGATTATGGCTTCAACCAAAAAACACTTGATATTTCTGCCATGAGTTTACACCGTGTTTTGCGCACCGCCTGGGATATGGATGCGCTGAATGAAGGTGCCAGTGTAGTTGCGCTAACATACATAGCAGCACAACGCGTTTTTCCGGATTATAATGAAATGGCAGATGCAAAAGCGTTGCTGGAAAATGTAACACGCAACTTTGGTTATCATTACGCCATTAAGAAAAAAGTAAGAATAAACACAATCTCTCAATCACCAACCAGAACAACGGCAGGCAGCGGCGTAAAAGGGTTTGATGGGTTTATTAATTATGCTGAAAAGATGAGCCCGCTTGGCAATGCCAGCGCAGAAGATTGTGCTAATTATTGTGTGCTCATGTTTAGCGATTACGCAAAGATGGTTACCATGCAAAATTTATTTCATGATGGCGGCTTCAGCTTTACCGGCGTAACACAGGAAGTTATTGAACAAATGGAAAAATAGAATCAAAAAACTTTCAATTATTAAGCTGATTGCATTTCTGTCTGCAATGCTGTAACCTTACCTGAACTGCGTTGTTCATTATAATTTTTTGCTGCGGCTATAAAATGAACAAACAATGGCGCCGGGCTTTCTACTGTACTTTTTAATTCAGGATGATATTGAACGCCAATGAAGAACGGATGATCTTTCGCTTCAATTATTTCAACAAGATTATTATCCGGATTTATGCCGCTTGCTATCATACCATTGGCTTCAAACTGTTCGAGATAATCATTATTGAATTCAAAGCGGTGGCGATGCCTTTCACTGATGATGGTTTTATCATAAATATCATAAGCAAGCGTGCCTTTTTTTATTTCACAAGTATAAGCGCCTAAACGCATTGTGCCACCCATTTGTTTAATCTTTTTTTGTTCCTGCATCATATCAATAACAGGGTTACATGTTTGCGCATCCATTTCTGTAGAATGCGCTTTTTCAATACCCAGAATATTACGAGCAAATTCAATCACAGCCATTTGCATACCCAAACAAATTCCAAAGAAAGGAAGGTTATTTTCACGGGCATATTGCACGGCAATAATTTTTCCTTCAATGCCGCGCTTACCAAAGCCTGGTGCTACCAACAAGCCATCAAGTTGCTCCAACTTTTCCTTTACCGTATGTTTATTCAGGTCTTCACTATGCACATCAATCACCTGCACTTTAACTTCATTCATTGCACCGGCATGTATAAAGCTTTCCAGAATTGATTTATAAGCATCCTGCAATTCCATGTATTTTCCAATCAGGCCAATGCTTACTTTGCTTTTTGGATATTTAAGCTTTTCTAAAAAGCTCTTCCAGTTTCTCAAATCAGCTTCCGGTACAAGCGTGGTGTTGAGTTTTCTTAAACAAATAATATCAAGCTTTTCATGCAACATAGTAAGTGGCACTTCATAAATAGTTGATGCATCCATTGCTTCAATAACTGCTTCTGGTTTTACATTACAGAACAAAGCAATCTTCCGCTTTATATCATTATTAAGCGGTTCTTCTGTTCTGCAAACAATTATGTCAGGATGCACACCGGTTTCGCTCAACATTTTCACGCTGTGCTGTGTAGGTTTTGTTTTAAGTTCTTTTGCTGCTTTTAAATAAGGAATTAAAGTAAGATGAATCACGCACACATCACCTCCAGGTAATTCCCACTGTATCTGGCGCACGGCTTCAATAAACGGGAGGCTTTCAATATCGCCAACCGTACCACCAATCTCCGTTATTACAATATCATAATTACCGTCATTGCCCAGCAACATCATGCGGCGTTTTATTTCATCGGTTATATGTGGCACCACCTGTACTGTCTTCCCCAAAAAATCACCTGCTCGTTCTTTATTGATTACTGTTTGATAAATTCTGCCGGTTGTTACATTATTTGCCTGCGAAGTGTAGATGTTTAAGAAGCGTTCATAATGGCCAAGATCAAGATCGGTTTCAGCGCCGTCTTCCGTAACATAACATTCGCCATGTTCATAAGGGTTTAAGGTTCCGGGATCAACGTTTATATAAGGGTCAAATTTTTGTATCGTAACCTTGAAGCCTCTTGCCTGCAATAACTTTGCAAGCGATGCAGCAATAATGCCTTTACCTAAACTGCTTGTTACTCCGCCGGTAACGAATATGTATTTTGCCATATAATGGTTTTATTTTTTGTTTCAGCATCAATCTTAAAAAACAAAATGAAAACTGCAACAGCGTTGGCTGTATTATTCTCGTTCTTCTTTATTAATTTGATTATTGCCTGTTGACCGGCGAGACGAAATTTCTCAGTGGTCGTACAAAACTAAAACTAATTTTTTGCCTGTCGAAATAAGAAGTGCAAAATCATTGGGAAAGTTGAGATTTTTTAATTACTGTTAGTAAATCGCTAACAACTATTTTGCTTTATTACCTTTGCAGCCAATAATTTTTAACCATAAAAAATATATATGAAAATAACGGTTGTAGGTGCCGGTGCAGTTGGCGCAACTTGTGCTGACAATATTGTTCGCAAAGAATTAGCGCATGAAGTTGTTTTGCTCGATATTAAAGAAGGCATTGCAGAAGGCAAGGCACAGGATATGATGCAAACTGCAACGCTGCTTGGTTTTGATACGCGTATTACCGGCAGCACAAATGATTATGCAAAAACTGCCGGCAGTGATGTGGTGGTTATTACATCTGGCCTGCCACGCAAACCTGGAATGACAAGAGAAGAATTAATTGGTACGAATGCAGGTATTGTAAAGGGTGTGGTTGAAAATATTTTAAAGCATTCGCCTGATGCAATAATTATTGTTATCAGCAACCCGATGGATACAATGACGTATCTCGCTTTAACATCAAGCAAGCTGCCTAAAAACAGGATTATAGGCATGGGTGGAATTCTTGATAGCTCACGTTTTAAATACCAGCTAAGTCAGCAGCTTGGTTGTAGCCCTGCCGATTTAGATGCAATTGTTGTTGGCGGGCATGGTGATACTACAATGATTCCTTTAATTAGATTAGCAACATGGAACAGCATTCCTGTTACAAATTTTTTAAATGCTGAACAGCAAAAGCAAATCGTGAATGATACGATGGTTGGTGGTGCAACACTTACAAAGCTGATTGGTACTTCTGCATGGTATGCACCAGGCGCCGCCGGCGCCGCTCTTGTTGAAGCAATTGTACGTGATGAGAAAAAATTATTTACGTGTTGTGTTTTTATTGATGGTGAGTATGGTCAGAAGGATATTTGTATGGGTGTGCCGGTTGTAGTTGGCAAAAATGGCTGGGAAAAAATTGTTGAGGTTGAATTGAATGATGAAGAAAAATCAGCCTTCGCAAAAAGCGCAGATGCTGTAAAAAGTATGAATGACGTGCTGAAGACTTTATAAACTTATAATTTTAGTTATAAAAAAGCTACGTCTTGTAAATGGCTTTTGTTTTAAAGTTTATGTTGTTTGTTATAAGGTAAAAATATTTGATAAAGAAACTATTCGTAATTAATTATTATTTAATGGTGGTATAGCCGGAGAAGTATTTGTTCCATTTGTAGGTGCAACTGGTGGGTTAACAGTTGTTCCATTAAGTGGTTGCGTAGTGCCGTTTGAACCGTTTAAAGGAGTAACTACACCTGTGCCATTTAATTGTGAATTACTATTATTTTGATTTGATAAAGTACTGCTGTTTGTATTGCTAATATTGTTTGTACTGTTTGTAGAGGCAGGATTGATAGCACCGTTCAGAGGTGTTGAATTTGCACTATTATATATAATGGTATTTTTTGCTGCACTTGATTGAACAGGTATATTATTATTTAGGGGAGCCGTATTATTAATATTATTTGTAGGTGGATTAACCGTATTACCATTGGTACCAGTTAGCAATGAAGGATTAGGTGTAGTTATTGGAGCGGGTGTATTATTACCTGTTGAAACCGGCGTAGTATCCTTAATTGTGTTTTTAGAGTTTGAAGGCGCTTGCGCCATGCAGACATTTATGCAGCAAATTATTACACAAATAGTTATTGATACCTTTTTCATAATTATATTTTAAGGATTATGTTCAATAAATATGCCTACCTGACTTAGCTATCGGTTACTTCTCCATAAAAAATAACCCAGGTTGCAAAGTCATTAGAAAAATTTTTAAACCGGTGCTCAACACCGGCCGCTACAAACAAAATATCATGAGCCCTGAAATCAACAGTATTATTTCCGTTAACAAATTTCCCGCTGCCATTGATGATAATATACAATTCATCCTGTGCATGTGGCGTTTGTAAATCAACTTTATCCGGCGCATAATATTCAACCCTCATTGAACCATGTTGCATTAACTGCACAAACTTTTTATCAGATTTAGTTAATGCTTTTACTGCTTCTTCAACCGATAGTTTAAATTTCATCTGCTTATTAAAACACATGCAATTTAATTTTATTATAGCTTAACTGTTTGCAACGTTTCTACACTATCTCCTGTCATCTTATAAATATGCATATGAAATACATTGCTTCTGCCATTTTATTATTGGCGGGATGCTCCAAAGATGCGCCCGATACAGGTATTTTAGGTAAATGGAATATAATATCAGATTCTTATTATTCCGGTGTTGCTGAAAACAATCATATGGTTACTTATAAAGGCGCAATTGGTGATTATTATAATTTTGACAAAAGCGGGAAATTGTATATAAAAGAGGGAACCAATTTTGAAACATTAACTTATCAGCAAACCGCTATTGATACCATTTTTATTGAATCTTTTCCTAAGAAATGCCATATAAAAATTACCGATGGTAATGCTATAATTATCTCACCTGTATTTAGTACACCAGGTGGTAGTACTGGCAGAAGTGTTTATCTTAACAGATAAATTTATTGCTGATGATATTTGACTAAACCATTAATTGGTTGCTTTAATATTAAACCCAACTTCATTCCATAACTACTGCATAAGTTTTCAATCACTGTTTTAAAACCAAAAGCCACGCTTCCGGTGAAATGCACAGGATAGAGCCAACTCTCATTATACTTGCTTAAATGTGTAAAAAAAAAGTCATTTAACCCATTTTCTATAATATTTTCAATCATGTAATGTCCACGGTTTTCAGCAAGAAATATTGCAAACGAAGCGAGGTAACGGTTGGGCTGTGGTTGTTTATAAACACTGTTTAAAATAGAATCAGCATTAGTGTTATACTTTTTATCAAAAGCGAGCATCAGCTCTTTATCAAACGTGTTATACAGATAATTTTGAATTACTTTTTTACCAAGATAGGCGCCGCTGCCTTCATCACCTAAAACATAACCAAGGCCAGGGCTGTTTTTTACCACTTTGCTGCCGTTATAATAACAGGAATTACAACCGGTGCCTAAAATGCTGGTAATGCCTTTCTCGCTTTTACAAAGCGCTCTTGCTGCACCAAGCAAGTCTGTCTGAACTTCTATATCAGCTTCATAAAAAATTTTTTTTAAAGCTGATTGAATGAAACGTTTATTGCTGTTGTCTTTTAAACCCGTACCATAATAAAATATATGATTAATGTTATTTTGGTTGATGTGTGGCAACAATTCGGTTTGCAACAATGCAACAATCTCTTCACTTTTTAAAAAGTATGGGCTAATGCCAGCCGTAATTATTTTTTTCTTTTTTTTATTACTAAGCAGGCACCATTCGCATTTGGTAGAGCCGCTATCAGCAATCAATATATTGCTCATTTGAGTATTTATAGTTGTTTTGAAATATTGTATTTAATAATTCTAACGTTTGTTTGATATTCGTGTTCACAGCATTAAGATAAGTATCAAAGTTTATGGTTAAGAAAAAAGTTCAGGTTTGGCTGCCTTTGATTTTTTCGCTGGTAATGATTTTCGGAATGATCATCGGTTACCGGCTTCGTGAAAATACCTCCGGCGGAAATTCATTTTTAAAAAATAATAATCGTTCACCGCTTGAAGAAGCTATCAATCTTATACGAAATAAATATGTTGATAATGTACGTTTAGATAGTCTTGAATCACCCGCAATAAATGGTTTGCTTGATAACCTTGATCCGCATTCTATTTATATTCCTGCTGCTGATATTGAAAGTATGAATGAAGATTTGCAGGGTAATTTTCAGGGCATTGGTGTTGAGTTTCAGATGATAAATGATACAGTAAATGTAATGAATGTTATATCTGACGGGCCTTCATTTAAAGCCGGTGTGCAGATTGGTGATAAGATTATCAAAGCAAATGATACATTCAATCTTACCGGCAAAAAAGTTTCTGTTGACGATGTGCGCAAACAATTACGCGGCCCTGTAAATAGTGATGTAAACATTGTGGTGATGCGGGGCAGCCAGCAAAGAAAAATTAAAATTGTACGAGGCAATATTCCGTTGTTTTCGCTTGATGCTGCGTATATGATTAACGCTAATACGGGCTATGTCAAACTGAATAAATTTTCTGAAACCACCTATCATGAATTTATGGCTGCAATGGATAAACTGAAGCAACAACACATGCAGCAGCTTATTCTTGACCTGCGGGATAATGGCGGCGGTATAATGCAGCAGGCCATAGAAATTGCAGATGAGTTTTTAGATGGCAATAAACTGATTGTTTATACGCAAGGTGCACATTCGGCACGAACGGATTACAGGTGTGATAAAGAAGGTGTTTTTGAAACAGGAAAATTAACAGTGCTTGTTGATGAAACATCTGCATCAGCCAGTGAGATACTTGCCGGCGCTTTGCAGGATTGGGACAGGGCAACTATTATCGGGAGAAGAACTTTTGGTAAGGGATTGGTGCAGGAACAATTTACATTATCTGATAATTCTCAAATGCGTTTAACCGTAGCAAGATATTATTCGCCGCTGGGCAGAAATATTCAGAAGCCTTATGATAAAGGTAAGGCGCAATATGAACAGGAACTTATAAACCGTTTTCACGATGGTGAACTGGTAACAGGCGATACTGCAAAACCAAAAGGGCCTGCGTTTAAAACACCAGAAGGACATGTTGTTTATGGCGGCGGCGGTATAACGCCTGATATATTTGTGGCTTATGATACCACATCACAACCAAAAGCTGTAATGCAATTGTTTGCCAACGGCACGTTGCGCAATTTTGCTTACAATTATTACATTGAAAACAAAGATGCGCTCCAACAATATAAATCGCCGGACCAGTTTTATAAACAATTTCATCCTGGTGAAAAAGAATGGCAACAGCTTAATAATTATGCAAAGCAGGATTCTGTAAATCTTAATTCTGTAACGACAATATCTAAAAATTTTGTGTTGAGTGAAATGGAAGATTTGCTGGCAAGGCAAATATGGAGAACAGAAGGTTATTTTGAATTAAGCAACGATAATGACCCGGTCGTAAAAAAAGCACTGGAAGTTTTAAAATAACTATTAACAAGCCGTTGTATCAAATCAACTATAACTTGTAGTTAATAATTATCTTGATACAAAAATCAACTATACAACTTTTGCGTTTCCCATTTTCTTTCTTTTTAATGCCGGTTTACTGGTTTGCGCTATCTTTTGCAGGCAACCTTAATATCAAAAATGCTATTTTTATTTTTTTGATTTTGCATGTATTCGTATATCCGGCAAGCAACGGCTATAATAGTTATATGGACAGAGATACATCAAGTATCGGTGGTGTTAAAAAGCCACTTCAGCCTACCAAACAATTATTTTTTTTTACCGTTGTAATGGATGTAATGAGTGTGTTGTTATCATTAATCATATCACCGGCAACTGCAACGTGCATTTTTATTTATATTCTTTTTTCTCGTTTGTACAGCTATCGCAAAATCCGCTTAAAACAATATGCATTGATTGGTTATTTAGTTGTAATATTAAACCAGGGTAGCCTTATCTTTTACACCGTGTTTCACGCAGCCTGTAAAAATGTAAACGCTGGTGCTCCGTTCATTGGAATATTATGCGCCACGTTATTAATTGGTGGCTTTTATCCTATAACACAAATATATCAGCATAAAGATGATGCAGCAGATAATGTAAAAACCATAAGCATGTTACTTGGCAAAAAAGGTACGTTTATTTTTTGCCTAATCATTTATGCAATAGTTTTTGGTTTATTATTTTATTATTTCAATTCAATTCAGCATTTATTTCTGTTTAGTATCATATCAATATTTTTTGCACCTGTGCTTATATTTTTTGTGGTATGGTTTTTTAAGATTAGTAAAGATGTTGTTAATGCTGATTTTAAACATACTATGCGCATGAATATTTTTGCATCAACCTGTACAAACCTTGCATTTATAACTTTATTAATATTACAATAATTTGATTGAAATTATTTCGATAGGAACAGCAGTGCCAGAGCACAGTTTTAAGCAGAAAGATGTGATACCTATGATGCAAAAAATTTATGGTCTTGATGCAGTTGAAGCACGCAGGCTTGCATTCATGTACAGGCAAAGTGATATTGAAACAAGATATTCAGTATTGTCTGATTACAGTAATTTTTCTAATGAAGGTGCATGGAATTTTGTTTCTGCTACGCAGGATGAGCCGATGCCAAATTTGGATGAGCGCATGAAGATTTATAACCGTGAAGCATTGCCATTATCTATACTGGCAATAAATGATTGTTTAAAAGATATTATAAAGCCGCAGGATGTTACACATTTAATTACAGTCAGCTGCACAGGTATGAGTGCCCCGGGTCTTGATTTGCAGATAGCAGAAATGATGGATATGCAGCCGCAGGTGTTTAGAACCTCTGTAAACTTTATGGGTTGTTATGGTGCGGTGCATGCGTTAAAGCTTGCCAAATTAATTTGCTTAAGCACGCCAAGTTCAAACGTATTAATTGTTGCCACTGAGTTCTGTTCTATTCATTTTCAAAAAGAATATACGCCGGACAGTGCATCAAGCACTATTTTATTTTCTGATGGCAGTGCTGCTGTTTTAATTTCAAATAAATTGTCTTCATCAAAAAAAATTGAGCTTACAGATTTTTATTCAAAGGTTGCTTATCGCGGCAAAAAAGATATGGCATGGGAGCTGAGTCATAAAGGTTTTATTATTACGCTAAGCAGTTATATACCAGATCTAATTGAACAGGATATTCAAGCGCTGGTTGATGAGGCTGCAAAACATTCAGGGCATGATATAAAAGATATAACGCATTGGTGCATACATCCTGGTGGAAAGAAAATTATTTCCGCTATACAGAAACAGTTGCATCTTAACAGTGATGATATGCGTTTTTCAAAAGATATTTTAAGCCGTTATGGTAACATGTCTTCACCAACGGTTTTATTCGTGCTGAAAGAAATTATAGGTAACCTTAAAGATGATGAACCTGCTAATATTTTGGGTGCGGCTTTTGGCCCCGGCTTAACGATGGAAACATTTTTATGCACAAAGCAATAAATCTTCGCCATCGTTCTTATAAAAAAGAATTACTGGATAATGATGCGATTCCGTTTGAAGATGTATGCATTAACATGCAGGAAATAAATACCATTAATACGTTACTTGGCGGCCATAAAATAACATTAGATGGATTTAAAAAATTAATTAAAAAAAGGAAGTCTGTTCATGTTTGCGAAATTGGTTCTGGCGACGGAAATAATCTTTTTATAATAAAAAAATGGTGTAAAAAAAATAATGTTACTTTAGTTATAACAGGGATTGATATTAAACAGGAATGTATTGATGCAGCTAAAAAAAACTATAACTCTTTAAATGCTGAATGGATTGCGAAAGATTACAGCGTAGTTAATTTTAATCAAAAACCAGACATCATTTTTTCAAGTTTGTTTTGTCATCATTTCACAGAAGAACAATTAATACAACAACTGCAATGGATGAGACTTAATTCAACTGTTGGCTTCTTTATAAATGATTTGCAACGCAACTGGTTTGCCTATCATTCTATAAAAATTATTACACAACTTTTTTCAAAATCTTATTTGGTTAAGCATGATGCGCCACTAAGTGTAGCACGCGGCTTTCATAAAAATGAATGGATGAAGATTTTTAAAGGTGCAGGCATTATTAACTTTAGTATTGAATGGAAATGGGCTTTCCGTTATTTAATTTCATACAAACATGCAGCCTGATTATGATATAGGAATTATTGGTGGCGGGCTTGCAGGTTTATCATTATCAATACTTGCTGCAGATGCTGGCTATAAAGTAGCACTGTTTGAAAAAGAAACATACCCATATCATAAAGTATGTGGCGAATACATAAGCCTTGAAAGCTATGATTTTTTAGAACGTTTGGGTTTGCCTTTAGATGAATGGAATTTGCCAACCATAAAACAATTACAGGTTTCAGATATAAAAGGTAAAGCTTATAATTTTCCGCTTGAACTTGGTGGCTTTGGAATCAGCCGTTACAAAATTGATGATGCATTGTTCCAACTTGCTTTAAGTAAAGATGTTGATGTTTTTATTAATACAAAAGTGAATGATATTTTATTTGAAGAGGATGTTCACATCATTAAAACAAACATTAAAAATGTTACTGTTACTGTAGCTGCAGGCAGTTATGGCAAACGCAGCAATCTTGATGTAAGATGGAAGCGTTCATTCATACATAAAAAACCAAACAAGCTTAATAATTATATTGGCGTTAAATACCATATTCGATCAAATCATGCAAGAAACGAGATTGCTTTGCACAATTTCAACAATGGTTATTGCGGTATCTCTGCTATTGAAGAAGATAAATATTGCTTGTGCTATTTAACAACAGCAGGTAATCTTTCAGCAAACAATAATTCAATTGAACAAATGCAGGAAAATATCTTATATAAAAATCCGTTGCTTAAAAATCTTTTTAATACCGCTGAATTTTTATACACATCGCCGCTAATTATTTCACAAATCAGTTTTCAAAAAAAAAATCAAACCGAGAATCATATTTTACTATTAGGTGATGCAGCCGGAATGATAACACCACTTTGTGGCAATGGTATGAGCATGGCAATGCACGGCGCTTTGCTTGCTTTCAATCAAATTGACTTATTTTTTAAACAAAAAATTTCACGATTACAAATGGAATTAAATTATGTAAGTAGCTGGAGAAAAAATTTTTCATTCAGGTTAGCAACCGGAAGAACCGTACAACAGTTTATGGGTAATAACACTTCAACAGGTTTATTTCTAAAATTGATGAATGCAGTTCCATTGTTATCAAAAAAAATTATTCGCTCAACACATGGACAACCATTTTAATAATGATTTACAATTTGAATCGTAAACTTTGCCCGCTTCATGCATATCTACTTAAATAAACTA
Organism: Chitinophagaceae bacterium; assembly: GCA_903642275.1. Taxonomy (GTDB): domain Bacteria; phylum Bacteroidota; class Bacteroidia; order Chitinophagales; family Chitinophagaceae; genus Parafilimonas. Next base: position 948 of record CAHJWK010000034.1, on the reverse strand, counting down.
AGAATGAAGATAAGTTTAGTGATAATGCTTGCGTTTTTTGCAACATCTGTATTCACGCAACAATACAAACCTATTGATGCTAAAAGCGAAATAAAATTTACTATAAAAAATTTTGGACTCAACACATCCGGCACTTTAAGTGGCTTAAAAGGTGATATAAATTTTGATCCTGCACAGATTGCTTCATCAAAATTTAATGTATCAGTTGATGTAAATACAATAAATACAGGGATTGATATGCGTGATAATCACCTTAAAAAAGAAGAATATTTTAATGCTGAAAAATATCCAGCTTTAAGTTTTGTCTCAACAGAAATTAAAGCCGCTGATAAAGATTATACGGTTACCGGGCAGTTAACAATTAAAGGCATAACAAAAACTATTTCTTTTCCTTTTACAGCAGCAAAACAGGATAATGGAATGCTTTTTACAGGCAACTTTAGTATTAATCGTAAAGATTTTAGTGTTGGTGGCGGCAGTGCTGTTATGGGGAACAATGTAGATATTGGCCTTAAAGTGTTTGCCCAATAATCTTCTTATACTGTTGGGTGGTATGCATTTCCGGCTTAACTTTGCCGCCCTTAATTATTATTCAAACAATAAAACAAAACAGGGTAATGAACAATTATGAATTGATGGTGATTTTTACCCCTGTGCTCTCTGACGAAGAATTTAAAAACGTTCAGAAAAAATACGCTGATTTCGTTTCTGAAAACGGCGGAAATGTAGCACATAGTAATCCCTGGGGATTAAAATCACTGGCGTACCCAATCCAGAAAAAGACCACTGGTATTTACTGGGTTATGGAATTTAGTGCGCCATCCACCTTCAATGAAAAGTTGAAAATTCAGCTTTTACGTGATGAGCAGGTGATGCGTCACATGGTTACTGCACTCGACAAATACGCCGTTGAGTACAATACAAAAAAGAGAAGTGGCGTACGCACCA
>CAHJWK010000033.1 GCA_903642275.1 Chitinophagaceae bacterium | reverse complement strand
CAGGATGTATTTTTATTTTCAGGTTCAATAATAGATAATATTACACTGCATAATGATGAAGTAAGCAGAGATGCTGTTATTGAAGCAGCGAAGCTGATTGAAGTACATGATTTTATAATGCGGTTGCCTGGCGGTTATGATTTTAATGTGATGGAACGCGGCAATACTTTAAGCCTTGGCCAGCGCCAGTTGATTTCTTTTATACGTGCTATACTTTCAAACCCGGCTGTATTAATTTTAGATGAAGCCACATCATCTATTGATTCTGAAAGTGAGTTGCTGATACAAAAAGCAATTGATACTTTAATAACCGGCAGAACTGCGATTGTTATTGCACATCGTTTGTCCACCATCCGCAAAGCAGATAAAATAATTGTGCTGGATAAAGGCGAAATAAAGGAAACTGGAACGCATGAAGAACTGCTGGCGCTAAATGGATTTTATGCAAAACTGCATAGCATGCAATTTGAAAAGAAGGCTGCGGTTGTTATATAATACCAAAATGCAAAAAGTGAATGGCAAGCATTCACTTTTTGTAAAAAATTTTTTAATTAAGCTTTATTTTTATTGCCAACAAGTAACACTACAACTCCTGCAGCAGTTACCACAATACCTGCATATAAAGGCCAGTTTACTGTGTGCTCCTGTTCTTTATTAACCTGAACAGGACCAAGATCAACAACCTTTTTTTTCTCTGTAAAATTGAAACTTCTGAAAACCATCATTACTATACCTATTTTATTAGAACTATTCCAAGACCTTTCATGTGATTTTATTATTTAGAAGATGAAAATAATTTTTCAATACCATGCATTAAACCACTCATCGGGCCTTCCATTTTATTAGTCTGGTCATCAATGGTTGAATCGTTTAACAACTCTCCCACATTCAATGCTGCCGGAAGATGCGTAAGTATATGCGTACGTTGCGCTGTAAAAAAATCCATTAGTAAGGTTGGCGTATTATGCTTTAAATCATTTACAACATATTCTCTTGAAACATCAGCTACATCCTGCATTTCTGTTAAAGCATCCGCTTCTGAAACACCTGCATAACCTGCAACACTTTTAGCAACATTGTTTTGCTGGTCTCCAAAAAGTATTTCAAAAATACTGTTACCTTTTTTCTCAATAAGCTCAGTTGCACCTTCTTCACTGCGTGTTTTTTTGTATAAACCTGCAAGTATTGCAGGAACGGCTGCATCATCAATTGAAACAGCATCAGCCGTTACAGGTTGCTGTGTATTTGGGTCAATTTTTGGTAATGCGTTCCCACCTAAACTTACTTCAATTCTCTTTATAATATCTTCTTTCATAAAATCAATTTAATTCAAATATAAACAATCATGTACACATGATTAAGACAACAAAAAAGCCTTTGTACAATACAAAGGCTTTAGTTATAAATAGATTAATTATACTTCAGTAAGTACAGCTTTTGCTTTTATTTTTAATACTGCCGGGCTGTTTTCAGGCAGACCTTTTTTAAATAGCATAGCCGTCCAAACATGGTCTAAGGCAACCTGGTCAACCGCTTCAAAATCGCTTTCGTTTAGTAACTGCCAACTGCAATCACGGTTAAGATCACTTGCAATTTTGCTGGTTATTTTTGGATAGGCAATCCAAAGTTTACTTTTAGCACCTAACGCTGAAAAAACATCTTTCAAAATGCATGACAACTGGTTATAGTTAACTGCAAATACAAGCGCAAAATCAATTTTTCGCAATCGTAAAAGTGGTGTTACATTTTTCGCGTAAGATAATTTGGCAAACTGCTTTTCTATTGAGGAAGGTAAACCCTGAATGAGTAAATTCTTTTCTTCCTTAAGGTCCAACTTTTCAAATAAATTGTTAGATAACATTATGGAATGAAGTTTTGTATTAAAAATGCGGATTGCAAAGTTAAGGATTTTAATAGCAATAATCAAATCTTAAAAAAAGTATTTTTTAAACGATATTTTACTAAACAGCAACAGTTATTTTGTATAAAATATACATGGTTCAATTGCCTATTTACTTAGATAATAATGCTACCACACAATGTGATGAACGGGTTTTGCAGGAGATGTTACCTTATTTTACAAAACTTTATGGTAATGCTGCAAGCCGTACGCATTCTCCCGGATGGCTGGTAGAAGAAGCAGTTGAAAATGCACGAACCAAAATTGCAGAACTGATAAATGCAAGTGCCAAAGAAATTGTGTTTACCTCGGGCGCAACGGAAAGCGTAAATCTTGCCATTAAAGGTGTTTATGAAATGTATGTCTCAAAAGGTAATCATATTATTACCTGCGCTGTAGAACATAAAGCAGTGTTGGATACTTGCAAACATCTTGAAAAAATAGGCGCCGACATCACTTACTTGCCTGTTAATAGTGATGGTACAATAAATATTGATGAGCTGGAAAATCATATAAGGCCAACCACCATTTTAATTGCAATAATGTATGCGAACAATGAAACGGGCGTCATTCATCCAATACAACAAATAGCGGCAATTGCAAGAAAGCATGCTGTTTTATTTTTTTCTGATGCTGCGCAGGCAGCGGGTAAAATTCCTGTTGATGTAATGAAAGACGATGTAAGCCTGTTGTCTTTATCAGCGCACAAAATATATGGGCCAAAAGGCGTTGGAGTTTTGTATGTTAGAAGGAAAGATCCGAGAGCAAGAATTACAGCACAGATGGATGGTGGTGGTCATGAAAATAATATGCGCAGTGGTACGATTAATGTGCCGGGTATTGTTGGTTTTGGTAAAGCCTGTGAATTATGCATGCATGAAATGAATGATGAAGCAGAAAGATTAGTTGCGCTGAGAAATAAGCTTCAACAGGAATTATTAAAGCTTGAAAATGTAGGCATTAATGGAAACATACAACACAGGTTACCGCATGTAACCAATCTTTCTTTTAAAGGAATTAATTCAGGCAGAATGATTACAGCGTTAAATAAAAGTATAGCGGTTTCTTCAGGTTCGGCGTGCACATCCGCATTGGTTGAACCTTCTTACGTTTTGAAGGCAATGGGTTTGGATGATGCAACTGCTAATGCATCATTGCGTTTTGGTTTAGGAAGATTTACAACGCCGATGGAAATTGATTACGCCATTATGGTTATATCTGAATATTTAAAAACTGTAAAGAGCAACTTGCCTGCGTTTATCTGATCCTTACAATACATATTCGCCATTAACAGCTTGCACAGGTTCAGGAATATCTTTTTCACCCAGCATCTGCAATAAATTAATTTCTATTGTTCTTGTTATCTGGTTAAGCGGTATAGATGCAGCAGTATTTTCAAAAGGGTTTACCAGGCTCATGCCGTTTATCTGTATTGATACAAATACAAAGCCTATCAGCCAGCTTATAAATATGCTCCACATACCCATGCTTTGCACAGTAACAAGCTCAATGGCTATAACAAATAACCAGATAAATAACTTAGTGAGATAATTATACGTGGAAGGGAACACTGTATTTTTTATGCGCTCACTCATTCCCAGTGAGTCTGTAAATCTTACTAATAAATTATCCAATTGCAGGAACCGGTAACCATCAATTAAACCACTGCTGTAAATATCATTAAGCTTCTTTGATTGCAGTTGCAATACAGCATTAGGTTTATTATTGTGATCGTTAATTGCTTCAAGTTCTGCTGCGCTTATATATTTTTTATAAGTATTGTCATCTGTTAAGCGAAGATTATTCTTTAATAAACACAAAAACGCAATGTGCCTTGTTATAAAATCTTTTTTCAGTTTATCGCTTTCTGATTGTACAGGCTTATCGTCAACATACATTAATATATCTCTTGCCCAGGAGCGTGAATCATTTACAATAGCTCCCCAAACTCTTCTCGCTTCCCACCACCTGTCATAAGCCTGGTTATTGTTAAAGCCGATAAAAAAAGCTATGGCGGTACCTAAAACAGTGGGTACAATAACCGGGATATCAAAGTGTCTGCTGATTAAGTAATAGTGTGCAAAGTAGGCGAAGATGCACGAAGCAATCATAATCAGGTCAACCTTCCACGTATTAATAATTATCCTGCTGAAACGATTATTAAGAAGCATGGTTAAATTTTGTGCAAAAGAAATTCATATCAAATAAAATTAATGATAGTGAGCAGTTAAATTATCAATGGATTTTCTACACTCAGTTTTAATCTGCCTGCCTTTAAATTTCGGTTATTAACCGAATACATTTTATAAAATGTATGTTGTATGTTTAAATTGCACAGCATTATATTATTATGAAACAAACTGCTCCTTTTTCGTCTTACCAAAAGCTGGCGATTGCATTATTAGCCCTGACACAATTTACCGTTATACTTGATTTTATGGTCATCTCACCATTAGGTGATTTTTTAATGAAATCGTTGAGCCTTCATCCAAATCAGTTTGGCTTTGCAGTATCTGTGTATGCGTTCAGCGCCGGTGTGTCCGGCTTGTTAACAGCGGGCTTTGCTGATAAGTTTGATCGCAAAAGGTTGCTGCTGTTTTTCTATACCGGATTTATAACCGGCACTATCCTTTGCGGATTATCGCACAGTTATATAATGCTGCTGATTGCACGTTTGGTTACAGGTTTATTTGGCGGTGTTATTGGGTCAATATCGCTGGCAATAGTAACGGATCTTTTTTCCATTGAACAACGTGGCCGGGCTATGGGCTTCATCCAAATGGGATTCAGTGCAAGCCAGGTGCTGGGCATTCCTATCGGGATATACCTTGCTAACTTGTGGGGCTGGCAATCTGCGTTTTTAATGGTGGCAGGCATAGCTGTTGTAATTGCAATAATCATCATGCTTAGGTTGCAACCGGTAACGAAGCATCTTGCTGTTCAACAAAACCAATCTGCATTTTCACATTTATGGAACACGGTTGCCAAACGCAATTACCGTATTGGTTTTACAGCCACAGCTTTACTTTCTATCGGCGGCTTTATGATGATGCCTTTTGGCAGCGCCTTCGCCATAAACAATCTTCGTGTAACAGCACACCAGCTTCCATTATTGTTTATGGTAAGTGGTGTGGCTTCGTTAATTATTATGCCATTGGTTGGCAAGCTGAGTGATAAGATTGATAAATATAAATTGTTCGTTATTGCTTCCGTTTTTACAATGATAATTGTTGTTGCTTACACCAACTTATCCGTGGAGCCATTGTGGTTTGTCATGATATTTAACGTGCTGATGATGGCAGGCATTTTCAGCCGCATGATACCGGCAACCGCTTTAACAACATCCATTCCTGATATGCAGGATAGGGGCGCGTTTATGAGCATCAATGCTTCATTACAACAAATAGCAGGCGGTGTTGCTGCTGCAGTAGCCGGCGCTATTATTATTCAAAAAAATAAATACAGCCCGCTGGAACATTATAATATTCTTGGTTATTTAATTGTAGGCATCAGTTGCCTTGCAATTGTTTTGTTGTACCGTGTAAGTGTTATGATTAAAAAGAAAATTAATAAGCCTGCACCGGCAATGCAGCAAGAGCTTGCAGTGTAATATCACAGCGCAACAAAAAGCTCAGCTTTTATTTTCCACAGATTGTTATTATAACACCACATAGCAGCATAATTACCCCCGCTGCTGTATGTGTTAATGCCTATCCAGTTACCTTTTTCCCATGCAAGCAAATTATTGCTGCTTATAATTATTTCATCAGGATTGCGAATGAAAGAAACGGTTGGTTGTTCAGTAAACATTTTGCGCCAGGTGTTTTCAGCAGCATCTTTAGTTTGCATCACGTTGCCATCACCACGAATGATTATTATATCATCTGTGTAATACGCTATTAAAGATTCCAGGTCGTGTTCTGCAATGGCTTTGTTGGTTGCACTTCTTGCATTACTTATCATGTCACGCATATCAATAATCATCTGTTTAAAATTTAATTAACCGGAGATAACATCATTGGCAGCTTTAGCTGAGGCTTCAGTTTTTTCCATTAGAGATTTTATTTGTAATTCTTCAATATCAATTTCTCTTTCTGCTTTCACTAAAGCTTCTTCGTCATAACTGCCTTCTGTCTGAAATTTCATTAGCAGCTTTCTTTGGTGGTCAAGAATCTTTAAACGGGCAAACAAAAACTGGTTTACTGATTTAAATTGTGATTCTATCTCATGTTTCTGCAGAGCATTATCCCTGTTAAACAACATCGTATAATTAAACTCGTACCGGTTTTTAATTCTTTCAAGTATTAGTGTATCAACCTTGCCTTCTAAATTATGATTTATGTAATCAAGGCTTTCTTTTGTAAGTAAGAAACTAAGGTCATCTTCTTCTTTTTGCTGCTGACCAGTTGATGGTTTTATTTTTAATAATTTTATAAGCAAGGGCAACGTTAAGCCCTGTACAACCAATGTTATCATTATTACTGTAAAAGCAAGCAGTAGTATAGAATGCCGTTTAGGAAACTCCGTGCCATTATCCAGCACAAGTGGCAAAGCAAGTGCCGTGGCAAGGCTTACTACGCCTCTCGTTCCTGTCCATGCAACAATCAATACATTTTTCCAGTCAGTTGATTCTGCTGTTTTATTACTATTTTTTCTGTTCGATAATTGCTGATGATAAGCACCGGCAAACACCCAGATTATTCTTATAATAATTGTTACAACACTTATAAGTACACCATAGCCAATAAGCGTAAATAATGTTTGTTTTGGAATGTCTGTTACCAGTTCAGGCAACTGTAAGCCAATTAGAATAAATATAATGCCGTTGAGTAAAAATATTATAGTATCCCACACAGCAGTAGTACGCAATCTTGTTTGTGATGTAAAAACTTCCCTCGAACGCCATGAAATGAAAATACCTGCTGTTACAACAGCTAATATACCTGATACATGAAACTTTTCTGCCAGTCCGTAAGCAAGAAATGGTGTAAGCAGACTAAGGCTTGTTTCAACCAAAGCATTATTGACTATTTTTTTATGAGCAAATGCAAGCACATAACCTACAACAAAACCTGCTGCCACGCCGCCGCCGGCTACAAGAATAAATTGCAATCCGGCTTTCCATAACACAAAGCTGCCGGTTAAAACTGCAGCCAGTGCATAACGGTAAGCAATTAATGCAGAAGCATCGTTCAACAGGCTTTCGCCTTCAATAATTGTTATTACTTTTTTGTTTAAGCCCAAACCTTTTATAATGCCGGATGCTGCAACTGCATCAGGCGGAGAAACAATCGCACCCAATAAAAATGCAAGTGGCCAGGTAAATCCCGGTACAAGATAATGTGCTGCAACAGCTACGCTAAGTGTGGTAAAAAATACAAGTGATATAGCGAGTGTTGAGATAGGTCTGATTTCTTTCTTAAAATCAAGCCATGAAGTTTTAAATGCAGCATCATATAAAAGCGGCGGAAGAAATACCAGGAAAACCACATCAGGCTCAAGTTTTAGATTAGGAAGAAAAGGGACAAACCCGATAATTAAACCGGTAAATACAAGCAGGATAGGATAGGGTAATTTTATTTTATCAGTAAATGCTGAAAGAACAATAAGAATAGTCATTAAAAAAATGACGATTTCAAAATTATCAGTCATGCGTAAAGATACATGACAAAGAAAATTATGTTATTGCAGTCATTCTAAAATTAATAATAACTATTTGCTGCATGATAATGAAAAGCGAAAAACTATCTTGCATGTAACTATCAAATAAAAACTTTATGTGGATTGTGTTTGCGTTGCTTGCTGCATTTACCGCGGCTATTGTAACTATACTTTCAAAAGCAGGTCTTAAAAATGTTGATTCAAGCTTGGCATTTGCCATACAATCAGTGCTTATTATAATTGTTGCCTGGGTAGTTGTATTTGTTCAAAAAAATACTTCACAGGTTACAAAGCTTGCAGCTAAAGAATGGTGGATTCTTATTGTTGCAGGCATTATTACTGCCGTCTCATCTTTATTTACTTTCCGTGCATTAAAACTTGGTGAAGCATCAACGGTAAGCCCGCTGGAAAGATTATCACTTGTGTTTGCGGTTATTATGGGTGCAATATTTTTAAAAGAGAAGCTTACATGGCAGATTATTGTTGGCGCTCTTTTAATGGCTGTCGGCGCATTAATTATAGCCTTTTCAAAAAAACCCGCTTAACTCCAGATAAAAATCAATTAGTTATTTCTCATTCAGCAGGATTATTTTTGCCGCTCTAAAAATTATCTATGCGACAAATTGCTTTTCGCGAAGCTCTACGCGAAGCGATGAACGAAGAAATGAGACGTGATGACCGTGTGTTTTTGATGGGTGAAGAAGTAGCAGAATATAACGGTGCTTATAAAGTTAGCCAGGGTATGCTTGCAGAATTTGGGCCTAAGCGTGTGATTGATACACCTATTTCTGAATTGGGTTTTTCAGGCGTTGCCGTGGGTGCTGCACAAAATGGCTTACGCCCTGTTGTTGAATATATGACTTGGAATTTTGCAGTACTGGCACTTGACCAGATATTGAATACAGCTTCAAAAATGCTGGCAATGAGTGGCGGCCAGATTGGTTGCCCAATTGTGTTTCGTGGTCCTGGTGGAAGTGCCGGGCAATTAGGGGCGCAGCATTCAACAGCATTTGAAAATATATTTGCTAATATTCCCGGATTAAAAGTAGTTTCTGTTTCTAACGGTTATGATGCAAAAGGTTTGCTGAAGCAGGCAATACGTTATGAAGAAGACCCGGTGATGTTTATGGAAAGTGAAGTGATGTATGGTGATAAAGGTGAAGTGCCTGAAGAAGAATATTATATTGAATTAGGCAAAGCCGATGTGAAAAAAGAAGGCACTGATGTAACTATCGTTTCATTTAATAAAATGATGAAGGTGGCGCTGGCTGCAGCTGATGAATTGGAGAAAGAAGATGTAAATGCTGAAGTAATTGACCTCAGAACAATTCGCCCGTTAGATTGGCAAACCGTTTTGGAAAGTGTAAAGAAAACAAACCGTCTTGTAATAGTGGCTGAAGAATGGCCTATGTGTGGCGTGGCAAGTGAGCTCGCTTACCGTATACAAAAAGAAGCTTTTGATTATCTGGATGCGCCTGTGCGCCGCCTGGCAAGTGCAGATGCACCGATGCATTATGCGCCAAATCTTGTTGCCGCTTATTTACCCGATGTTCCAAGAACAGTTAAGCTGGTTAAAGAAGTGATGTACATGAAAAAGTAAAGCCTCATCTCTGAAGGGAGTTTATGAAGTTGTTATTTTTACTTTCAACGATTTTATTTTATTTATCGGTTTCGGCCCAAACTGATTCTTCAAAAAATTTAATTGATACCGCAACACTTGAAAGCGTTACTGTAACTGCATTTGGGACACAATCAAAATGGGAAGATGCGCCTGCCGCAGTTGCTGTTATTAATCAACAACAATTACAGCGTTTTGATAATAAAACATTGGTCCCGGTTCTAAATACTATTGCCGGAGTAAGGATGGAAGAAAGAAGCCCGGGCAGTTATCGTTTATCAATCCGTGGCAGCGTGTTACGCTCACCGTTTGGTATAAGAAATATAAAAGTTTACTGGAATGATATTCCGCTTACAGATGCCGGCGGCAATACTTATTTAAACCTGGTTGATATCAGCCAGGTTCAGTCAATAGAAGTTATAAAAGGACCGGCGAGCAGCATGTATGGTGCAAATACCGGCGGTGCTGTGTTATTAAAATCAGACCCTTCACTCGTCAATCGAAAGAATATTTTTACAGCAGGCATTGAAGGTGGTTCGTATAATTTATTAAATGAGCAAACCGGATGGAATCATCAATCTGGAAAATTATCCTTTAATATTCAGCAAAGCCATTTGCAGGACGATGGCTACCGTCAACAAAGTGCTTTAAGAAAAGATGCGTTTAAAGCTGATGTTAAATGGACTATTAATAACAAAGAACAATTATCTGCTTTATTATTTTATACTGATTTACACTATGAAACGCCGGGCGGAATAACACTTCAACAATACGATTCTTTGCCAAAGCTTGCAAGACAACCAACAGCAACTTTGCCGGGCGCTGTTCAGCAGCATGCAGGTGTTTATAATAAAACGGGTTTTGCAGGCTTTAGTTTGAAATCATTTTTTAACAATACATGGAGCAATACAACATCAGTCACAGTTAATCATACCGGATTTACAAATCCTTTTATCACTAATTATGAACATAGAGATGAATTAAATTATGGTGCAAGAACTGTGTTTGAATTTGATAAATCAGTGTTTAAATGGTTAACCGGCGCTGAATGGCAGCAGAATGTTTCTCACATTAATGACTATGAGAATAATGATGGTATAAAAAGCAGCCTGATGCTTGATGATGATGTTCATGTGCAGCAGTATTTTTTATTTACACAGCTTAATGTTCAGGTAAGTCGCTTCACAGTTCAGGCAGGTGTAAGCGCCAATCAACAGCAGTTGAAATATAACCGCGTTTCAGATTCTGTTTATAATTACTGGCAACATCAGAATACAAAAATTTTAGCAGCGCCAAGATTAAGTTTATTATATAAGTTAACAAACAATAATTCTTTGTATGGAATAATTGCCAAAGGATTTTCACCGCCAACACTAGCAGAAGTAAGGCCTTCTACCAATCAGTTCTATAATCTGCAGCCTGAATACGGATGGAACTTTGAAGCAGGTTTTAAAGGTTCACTGTTACAAAATCGACTGTTGTTTGATGCATCAGTTTATTCGTTCAAACTAAAACATGCAATTGTGCAGCAAACAGATAGTACCGGTGCTGATTATTTTGTAAACGCCGGAAGCACCAAAGAGAATGGAATTGAGATATGGCTGGATGCAAGAATAATTCAAAATAATACATCTTTTATAAGAAACTTTTCAGTTACAAATAGCTTTTCTTATCAGCCATACAAATTCAGCAACTACATATCAGGAACAAAAAACTATAATGGCAATCATTTAACCGGTGTTTCAAAAAATATTGATGTTGTAACGTTAGATGTAAATACCGCAACCGGAATTTATTTAAATGCTAATGCAACCTTTACTTCTTCTATTCCGCTGACAGACGCGAATAATATATATGCTGTAAATTATAAGTTGTTACAATTAAAACTTGGTTGTAAAACCCGCTTCAATAAAACGATAATAAATCTTTTTGCCGGCATTGATAACCTGCTGAATGAAAAATACAGTTTGGGAGATGACTTAAATGCCGCTGGCAACCGTTATTTCAATATTGCGCCTGCAAGAAATTATTTTGCGGGTGTGCTGGTTAGTGCTGGCAATTAAAGCAAATAGTTTTGACTGCTATATTACGTAAAAAAAGGAGATAGTTTATTACGGATAATTTTAAGCATGTCGTTATCAATATAGCTTTTTAAGCTCCAGAAATTATTGTCTTTGACTATAGTGCCACTATATTCATTATTAAAATAGATGTCAAATGCATCAGACAAAGTATTGTTGTAGTTATTTAAAGCAGGTATGGCTTCTGCCTCGTAGTGCTTGTTCATGTAATCAAAATCAATCCAGACAATTTGATGTGCGCTCATGGTAGTTTCTTTGAATATCGGACACACAATTTCAGTAGAAAATCATTTACACAAACGTGGCAGAGGGTTATTTACTGTACGAATAAGACAATTTAATTATATGTCAATTCAGACTGGGATCATCAAATGTATCTCCCTGGTTTATATCACCTGTAGTGTACCCTTTTTTAAACCAGTACATGCGTTGCGCAGAAGTACCATGCGTAAATGAATCTGGCGTTACGGTGCCCTGTATTTCTTTTTGAAGGCGATCATCGCCAACCGCACTGGCTGCACTAAGTGCATCATTAATATCGCTTGCGTCAATAACATGCTTCATTTGCTGATCGTAATGCGCCCAGACGCCTGCAAAAAAATCAGCCTGCAACTCAAGCTTTACACTTAAACTATGCTCACCACTGTTGCTGCCCTTTAAATTATTTTGCTGGTCAACCTTATCTGTTATACCAAGAAGATTTTGAACATGATGACCTACTTCATGCGCTATAACGTATGCTTCTGCAAAGTTGCCACCGGATGCACCAAAGCGCGTTGTCAATTCATTAAAAAAAGAAAGATCAATGTAAACTTTTTGATCAGACGGACAGTAAAACGGTCCGGTTGCAGAACTTGCCTCGCCACAACCAGCTTGTGTTTCGCCGGAAAATAAAACAAGCTTAGGTTTTACATAATCTTTGTGCATGTTATTAAACAAAGAGTCCCACACATCTTCCGTGTCAGCCAATACTACTCCAACAAAATCCCGCAATGAATCATTGGCGCCTTCAGGAACAGTTGTTTGTGTGGATTGATCCGGTTGTTGCTGCAAAACCTGGCTTGGATTGCCGCCAAGAAAATAAACTATAGCCGCAATAATCAAACCGCCAATGCCTCCAAATGCAACGTGGCCACCGGTTATACCGCGACGGTCTTCAACATTATCGCTTTCACGACGCCCTCTCCAATCCATTTTGAAAATTTTTGTTTAATCAGACAAATTTATTTCCAAAATTATTACATAGAAGATATAATTAGCAAAGGGTCATGATCGTCATAAATAAGTTTTTATCAAACAAAGCGTTTATATAAAGCAGACAAAATTTCATTTATGCTTTGTTTGAAGCGATGTTTGTTATTTTGTTGATTAAATAAAATGAATGGCGAAGGTTACAGGAAATATTTTAATTATTGATGATGAAAAATCAATCAGGAAAACATTGAACGAAATTCTTTCTTACGAAGGTTTTAAAATTGAAGAAGCAGGCGATGGTGAAGAAGGATTAAAAATGTTTGCTGATAAAACGTATGATGTTGTTTTATGCGATATTAAGATGCCGAAAACAGATGGTATTGATTTTTTGGTAAAAGCCGGTGAAATAAATGCAGATATTCCTGTAATAATGATCAGTGGGCATGGCACAATTGAAACAGCTGTTGACGCGGTAAAAAAAGGCGCTTATGATTATGTGGCAAAGCCACCTGATCTTAATCGTTTGCTGATAACAATACGCAACGCGATTGACAAAAATTCTCTAAGCAGGGAAACAAAAACGTTAAAGAGAAAAATCAACCGTGTACAGGAAATGATTGGTGAAAGTGATGTGATGAAAAAGATTAAAGAGACAACGGATAAAGTTGCACCAACAGAAGCACGGGTTTTAATAACCGGTGAAAATGGTGTAGGCAAAGAACTGGTGGCAAGATGGCTGCACACAAAGAGTAAACGTGCAGAGCAAAGTTTGGTTGAAGTGAACTGCGCTGCCATACCATCTGAATTGATAGAAAGCGAATTGTTTGGTCATGAAAAAGGTTCGTTTACTTCCGCTATAAAACAACGCATTGGTAAATTTGAACTGGCAAACGGCGGAACACTTTTTTTAGATGAAGTAGGTGATATGAGTTTGAGTGCGCAGGCAAAAGTGTTACGTGCTTTGCAGGAAGGTAAGATAACAAGGGTGGGTGGTGATAAAGAAATTACTATTGATGTGCGTGTTATTGCGGCAACCAATAAAAATCTTTTAAAAGAAGTAGAAGAAAAAACTTTCCGGCTTGACTTGTATCATCGTTTGAATGTTATTCTTATTCATGTGCCTTCTTTAAATGAACGCAGGGAAGATGTTCCTTTATTGATTGATACGTTTTTGGAAGATATTGCAGAAGATTACGGGCAGGCAAAAAAATCTATTGATAAAAAAGCAGTTGAAGCATTACAGCGCCATAGCTGGACGGGTAACATACGCGAACTAAGAAATATAGTGGAAAGGCTTGTAATACTTTCAGGCAAAGTAATCAGCGAAACAGATATAACTAATTATGTTTTGCGTTAACGGTGAATAAATCAAAAACTGTAATCATCCTTGCCGGGCCAACAGCTTCTGGCAAAACAGATGTTTCATTGCAGGTAGCTGCACATTTTAATACAAGTATTATTTCTGCAGATTCGAGACAATGTTTTAAAGAATTAAACATTGGCGTTGCAAAACCGTCCCTTGAAGCATTACATTCCATCAAACATTACTTTATAAATTCTCATTCAATACATGATGCAGTAAATGCACAGGTATTTGAGCAATATGCATTGAATGCTGCATATGAAATTTTTAAAGAAAATGATATTGCCATTATGGTTGGCGGTACCGGCATGTATATAAAAGTATTCTGTGAAGGGCTTGATGTAATTCCTGATGTTGATGTTGATATACGAAATGAAATAATAAGTAATTATAAAGCACATGGTTTAACATGGTTGCAGCATGAACTGCAAAAAAATGATCCTGAGTTTTGGGTAAATGCGGAGCAGCAAAATCCGCAGCGTTTAATACGGGCTTTGGTAGTAAAAATGAGTACAGGTAAATCAATTAATTATTTCCGGCAAAATAAAAAACAGGATAGAAATTTCAACATCATAAAAATTGTTTTACAGATTTCAAAAGAGCAATTGCATCATAACATTAGCAAACGTGTTAATACAATGATTGATTCAGGATTAGTTGATGAAGTGGCATCGCTTATTCAGTTTCAAAATATCAATGCATTGCAGACAGTTGGTTATAAAGAAATGTTTGATTATTTAAATAGAAAAAATTCGCTTGAAGCAACTATTGAACGAATTAAAATAAATACGAGGCAATATGCAAAGCGACAGGTTACGTGGTTTAAGAAAGAGAATTATATATTGATGCCTCCTGATAAATTATCATCTTTAAAAATTATTTCTTCTTTATTTTTATCATAATCATTCATGAAAAAAGCTATACTGCTTACAAATGGTTTGCTGAATACTGACAGCGCCAAAACAGCACATGGTTTAATAAGAGAAAGTAACCGCTTTGCAATTGTCGGTGTGGTAGATCATGCAAACGCTGGCAACGATGCAGGTGTTTTGCTGGATGGCAAACACCGTGACATACCTGTTTATTTGACCGTTACAGATGCTCTGCAGGCAAACCCTGAAGTATGCATTGTTGGTGTTGCCACGGTTGGAGGAATGTTCCCGGGAACTATGATTGAAGATGTAAAAACTGCCATCAGAAATAAGTTGAGCATTATAAATGGTTTGCATGATCATTTAAATGCAAAGCCTGATATAAAACAATTAGCGAATGAATACGGCGTTGAATTAACTGATATACGCGCTCCAAAAAAATTACAGGATTTACATTTCTGGACGGGCAAAATTTTTAAGCTTACAACGCCTGTTGTTGCAGTAATGGGTGTTGATTGTGCATTGGGTAAGCGCACCACCGCACGTTTTATAATGAATGCCTGCAACAAAGCCGGCATGAACACGCAAATGATTTATACCGGTCAAACCGGTTGGTTGCAGGGTGGCAAGTATGGATTTATTTTTGATTCTACGTTAAATGATTTTGTGTCTGGTGAACTTGAACATGCTATACTTACATGCAATGAAGAAACAAAGCCTGATATCATTTTTATTGAAGGGCAATCTGCATTGCGTAATCCAAGCGGGCCGTGTGGTTCAGAAATGTTGATATCAGGTAATGCAGTGGCAGTGATACTTGTGTTTGCGCCCAAGCGAAAATATTATGAGCATGAACCGATGTGGGGGGAGATTCCATCTTTACAATCTGAAATAGAACTGATACATCAGCTTGGTTCAACCGTTATTGCTGTTGCATTTAATACTGAGCATTGCAGCAATGATGAAGCCTTCGCTTTTAAGAAAGAATATGAAGATAAATTTAAGCTGCCGGTATTACTTCCGTTGCAGGAAGGCTGCGACAGCATTGTGCCTGCAATAAAAAAACTGAAACCAAAACATCATACCGGTATTATATACATATGAAAATAAAATCACTGAATGCATACAGGAAAAATTTAAGACTGCAAAAGCCTTATACCATCGCAAGAGAAACAATCATTGATGTTGAAAATATTTTCCTTGAAATAGAATTGGAGAATGGTATTAAAGGTATTGGTGCTGCAAATCCTGCGCCCGGTGTAGTGGGTGAAACGCCTGATCAAACATTGCAAAATCTTCAGTCAGAATTCATTGATTATTTTATTGGAAAAGATATCAGGCATTACCTGCAGCATATTTATACCACAAGAGAACATTTCAATAATCTGCCCGGAACGCAAGCCTGTATTGATATTGCGTTGCATGATGCATTTGGAAAATATATCGGCGTGCCTGTTGTTGACTTTTATGGAAAGCATCATGAGAGAATGCTTACTTCGGTAACTATTGGTATTAAAGATGTACGGGAAACTATTGAAGAAGCAAATGATTATTATAAAAAAGGCTTTCGCATATTGAAAGTAAAAACAGGTTTAAATTCAACGCTTGATGCGGAGCGCATCATCAAGCTAAAAGAAAAATTTGCCGATCATTTTACAATACGTGTTGATGCAAATACAGGTTATACATTAGATGAGTTAAAGCTGTTTCTTCAGCTTACAAAAGAATATAACGTTGAATTGATTGAACAACCATTGCACCCATCTATTGATAAAGATTTATTGAAGCTTTCAGATAAAGAGAGAGCAATGCTTGCGGCAGATGAATCACTAAAAAATGTGCATTCTGCATTTGAAATTGCCAGGCAAAATTTATACGGCATCTTCAACATAAAGCTTATGAAGTGTGGCGGAATATTTGGCGCATTTGAGATTGCTGGCATTGCAAAGCCTGCAGGTATAACTTTGTTTTGGGGATGTAATGATGAAAGCATTGTAAGCATTACTGCGGCTTTACATGCAGCTTTTGCCTGTCCACACACAAAATATATTGATCTGGATGGCAGCCTTGATCTTGCTGAAGATGCAGTGAGTGGTGGCTTTACTATTAAAGATGGATATATGTATGTGAATGATAAGCCGGGATTGGGAACCGACCTGCTCGATAAAATTACTGGTATTACATAGAAAGCTATCGTCATTCTTACTGCAGTATTACTGTTTTTGGTGTATACTTATTTACAGCACATGAGTTATGTGTCATTAATTATTTGCGCATGCTTATGTGCTATTGCAGATGGGCACAGGTCAAAGACGCCGCATAAAAAAACATTTTTTACCTTTGTGGAATATTGATTGAGTAATTTAAAACACTTTACAATGAAACAAATAAGCAGGCTTTCTTTTGTTATCGTATTGGTGGTTATTTTTCAAACGAATAGCGTTTCTGCTCAAATGGCGGCGGCGAATATTGCAGCTCATGGAGTGCTGGCACTTATGGGCGGTAGCCGTGAAAAAAAACAGGAAAAAATTATTGATCAATCCACAACACAGGAAAAAATAAGCGGATCAAATGTTATGGTGCTGCGCGTAAAGGAATCAGACATAAGAAGTAAAGCTAAAGCACATATTATAGCGCTGCAAAACCGGTTAACCCAATATAACATTCAATATAAAAATAATCAACCGGTTACTATTCCAAAAAATGACAGTGATTTAACAGCCATTCAGGATATTGATGAGAATTGGCCAACTGAAGGTTATGCAAGTGAATTAAGAGCTTATAAGCGATATGCTTTTCAACAGAAACAAAAACTGCCTGCTAAACCGGTTGACAGCTTAAACATGTTGCATACTAACGCTGTAAAAAAAGATACTATCAGCGCAAAATTATAAGTGGGTTTGTAAAATATGATTGTTATTGCCTTGCAGCAAATTTGTGGGAGTGGGCAACCTTACGACATCTCTTAGTAAAAGGTTCAACATATAGGTGCGGCAAAGTTGCAAAACTTGCAGAATTGAGGTCTATACTTCACCTAAGATAAAAACAACATCTGCTTATTTTTGATTTGCATGACGCACCGAACCTGCTACCAAACACAAGCCTGCATTAAAAACAACCAATGCTATTGTACCATATAAAAACCATTTGCTGCCTTTTGTCCGTTTGATTCCAGCATCAATGGACATAGATAATCCGGCACCGGTAAGCACCAAGCCGCCTACAGCTTGCAACTTAGCTTTAAGGTTATTGTTTTTACAATTATTAATTGTTGAGTTCATAAATAGTATTATAGTACTTACCTGTAAAATTAATGCGGATTTAGCCTTACCGTTTGCTGCTTAAACTGTGTGAAACAATATTTATATTGTTAAGGTATCCGCTCATAGAAATCTGCTACAACTAATAGTTTCCTGAAAGATACTCGGCAAGATCATTTAATCCTTTTTCCCATCCTTCTTTGTGCGGTAAAATACTCTCTTCATTTTCAAAACTTGTTTGTACTACGTTTATATTGCTGCTTTTACCTTCTTCCGTAAATGTTACACTCAATTTATAATCAGCGTTTTTAACTTCATCTTTGGGAAAATTCCAGTTCCAGCTATATACAAGCTTTTTATTTTCTAAAACCTCTTCATAATTGCCTGATATTATCAACCCGCTTTCAAAAACGTATTTAACTACACCGCCTTGTTTTAAATCATTGCTTACCTCAACAATCGAATTATTCATTGGCTTCCACCATTTTTTTAATTGGTCACCTTCAGTCCAT
The DNA here is from genome assembly GCA_903642275.1 of Chitinophagaceae bacterium. Taxonomy (GTDB): domain Bacteria; phylum Bacteroidota; class Bacteroidia; order Chitinophagales; family Chitinophagaceae; genus Parafilimonas. The sequence goes on along the minus strand of CAHJWK010000033.1, from coordinate 18,777 downwards.
GCTGCAAATAATTTTTCTTTTGTTTCAGTGAAGTGTTTACTTATTTCCAGTTTCAAATCATTGCTCATATATAAGTTTATAATACAACAACTGAATGCTTATAAAGTTTGTGTAATCAGGTATTTGTTTCCCTGCCCAGGTAATTGGAATTAAATACTGCATAAACATAATTAGGTACAGCACATTATTCCTTTATAGTGAAGACTCTGTTGAAACTAATGTTAAGTAATACTATTTGTTTAAGACAGGCATCTTAATGATTATTTTTTCTATCACGATTTTAACCGTTTTTTATATGTATGATAAGCTATCAAAATAAACATAGTAGTTTCTAAATTGTTTTAAGTTAATGATGCAATTGTTAAGTTCAAAACAAGTTGAAGTCAATCACACAAAAACATCTAAATCCTGGTTACCGAAAAGAATTATCATTACACCTGATGCATATAAAGAAAGTTTTGGCCGGCAAATGTTGCAACGTATTGAATCATTCAATATTTCTATTGAATTATTAAAAAACAACCGCATAACAGGTGTAAAAGGAGAAACAGAAAAAGAAACTTATAAGCTTGCTAAAAATACTTTAGCCATTGTAAACGCACCTCCGTCAGCCTTTAATTTGCGGCCTATTCCTCCTTCTGCGAATTACCAGTTTCACCTGGCAGAAGGTTGCCCCGCACATTGCCAGTATTGTTATCTCGCAGGCAGCTTGCAGGGCGCACCGGTTGTTCGTGTGTTTGCAAATCTGCCGTCTATTCTTCAAAACACAACGCGTTACCGCAATGCAGGTAGCATTACTTCTTTTGAAGCAAGCTGTTATACTGACCCTTTAAGCATTGAACATCTTACCGGAAGCCTTGAAGAAACCATACGCTTCTTTGGTGAACAGCAGAACGTACATTTAAGATTTGTAACCAAGTTTGATGCGGTGGATAAGCTTCTTGATATTCCACACAACGGCAATACCCGCTGGCGCATTAGTTTAAACGCCGCACCTGTCTCTGCACGCTTGGAAGGTGGTACTGCTTCATTAACAGCCCGCATGCAGGCTTTACGCAAACTGGCTTTACCAAAAGTTAAAGGCGGAGGTGCTTACCCGATTGGTGTTGTTCTTGCGCCCATCATGGCTTTTGAAGGCTGGAAAGAATCTTATGCTGCTATGCTGGTGCAATTGCAGCAACAACTTGATTTTTCTACTGACCTTACTTTTGAGCTCATAACACACCGTTTTACGCCTGGTTCAAAAGAGGTTTTGTTGAGTTGGTATCCGAATACAGGCTTAGATATGGACGAAAGCAAAAGAGCGGCAAAGCACAATAAATTTGGTGGCAGGAAATTTATTTACACACCTGTTGTTATGAATGAAATGAAACAATTCTTTTATAAGGAAATCAATAACAGGTTTCCTGATGCAAAAATTTTATACTGGACGTAATCATGGTATGCTGCTACTTTGTTCAGTTGCATAATTGCAAACGCTGAAACTAAGAAAGCTGTAAATGCGAATATTTTGGATGGTGCAGTTTGCGGGAGTATATTTCCAAAAAAATCAATAATTATGTCAATAAAAAACAAAAAACAGTTTGGTGTGTGGATGGATGGCCAGCATGCCACAATTGTTGGCCGCGAAAATGGTGACGGTGAGTTTGTAATATTAGGGCACGCCAAAAATGAAGGTGTTGGAAGCAACTCAAACGAAAACAAAGCCCATAACCTTGAAAAGACAGTGCAAAGCAAATTTTTCAAAGAAATAACGTCTTATATGCAAAATGTAGATGAAATACACGTTACCGGCACAGGTACTGCACAGGAGCAGTTTATAAAGTTTTTATCTGAAACACCGCATTATAAAAATACAGTTGCCAAAGAAAGCACATCCAATAAAATGGACGATAATAAACTAATCTCATACATTGCTGAACAATACAATTAAATAATGTTTAGGTTATGCATGCCACAATAAAACCCGCTAATTTATTTGGCGGGTTTTATTTATATGATTGTTATAGTATTTTATCGTTTGCTGATTTTATTCAGTGATATTACTCTTTGGCGACTGCATTTAAACCTGTTTATTTCAGGATTTCTTTTAAACAAATGCTTTTGGCTTATACCACTATTTACCCGTTTGCGCCATAGATTAAAACTGCTCCGTTTAAGCTCTTTACGCATCAATTCAATCACTGCCTGTTCAGATAACCCGAATTGTGTACTGATGGCTTCAAAAGGGGTTCTGTCTTCCCACGCCATTTCTATAATTCTGTCAATATCTTTTTCTTCAAATGTTTGTTGTAATGCCATCAGGTAATTTAGTATGATAATAACAACACTAAACTGCTATTGTTTGATTGATGCATGATGCAATTGAATCTGAGATTTTGAAATAGTTCGAGACTACACAGGCTGCTAAACCATTTTTACATTCTTCATTTCAGCTATTGCCAACATCAACAAAAACAAAAAATTACTTATTACAAATCTATCAATGCTGTCCATTTGAGTAAACTCCGTTACTGCTTATAATTCTGTTACTTTAGCATTAATTCATTTTTGTAATTAGTATATTTCTTATTTTTCAACCTTTCTCAAATACTCAGCAAACCTTGTAGTGGTAATGCGTAAAAAACTATTACTATTTCCCTTATTCATTATTTTTTACACGATAACGCCTGCCCAATATGCAGCCTGGATGACAGGTATATGGAAAAGTACAAGCGGAGCAGCCACGCTTTCCAACAATGTTACTAACACAATCCAAATTAATGATGTTTCAGGTGAAAGTTTTACGGGTACCAAAACGAGCGAAACCAATGATGGTTCGCATGCTAAAATCACCATTTCAATATCCGGTGATTTTGAAAGAACAGGATTGTATTTGCGGAATGGAGAAGTTTTGCACAGAGAACCGGAAAACAGCCAGTGGAATAATTGTTCTGCATGCACACAGGTAAATAAAATGCTTATAAAACGTGACAGCCTTATTTTAATTGACAGCCTTTCAAATTGTGATAACGGGTGTAATGGTGTAACCTTTTATTACAGGTTGCTTTCTGAATATGAAGATGACACACAGAGATACCTTGTTGATCGGTTTGGCAGGCCTTCAGATATAATCGGTTTTCATCCATTCCAGCTACAGAAAGATAAAACGGTTGATTCCAGTGATAACAATGTAGCCGTAAAAAATAATGTTACTGCCGTTACCAATACACCCGATGCTTCTGTTGAAGCAATAAAAAATGCAGCAAAAAGGCGGCAGGATTCGCTGGATGATATGGCAAGATTAAAACAACAAAAGATTGATGATGCTGCAAGGCTTGCGGAACAAAAGAAACAGGAAAAGGAAATAAACGATTCGATGAATCTTGTAAAACAGAAAGAACAACAACGCTTAAAAGATTCACTGGATAATGTTGCAAAAACAAGACAGCAACAAATTAACGATTCAACCCTGCTTGCACAACAAAAGAAGCGGCAGCAGGAGATAACTGATTCACTCAATCTTGTACAACAGAAAGAACAGCAACGCTTAAAAGATTCACTGGATAATGTTGCAAAAACAAGACAACAACAAATTAACGATTCAATCCTGCTTGCGCAACAAAAGAAGCGGCAACAGGAGATAACTGATTCATTTAATCTTGTACAACAGAGAGAACAGCAACGCTTAAAAGATTCACTGGATAATGTTGCCAGGCTGGAACAAATAAGAACACGAACCGAAGATTCCTTACATAATGTTCAGGTTAAAAAAAGGCAACAGGATGTTGCAGATTCGCTTAGCCTCGTTCATCAAAGAGAACAGCAGCATATAAACGATTCACTGCAAAACTTAGCTGCCGCAAACCTGCAAAAACAGCGCACAGCAGATTCACTGCTTGATGTGCAGGCAAGAAAAAAGCAACAGGAATTAACCGATTCCCTGGCGGCTGTCCGCAAGCAACAGTATAACGATTCTTTGCAAAAAACAGCTTTGGTAAAAGCTGTTCCGGCGCCAACTACCGATAGCAATCAATCTGTAAACAAAGTGCTTACATCCCGCACCAACGTATTGCTGGGCGCTTATCACATTACCTCGCCTGATATTTTGATTGAACTGTTTGATAACGGTGAAATTGATGGCGACAGGGTTAGTGTATATCACAACAATGCACTTATTGTAAGTAACCAAACGCTGGGTATAAAGCCTATTACCGTGAACATTCATGCAGATACAACGAATCGTGAACATGAATTTGTACTGGTAGCAGAAAACCTTGGAAGTATTCCGCCCAATTCTGCATTGATGCGGATAACCGCAGGTAAACAGAGCTATAAATTATCCGTTAACACTGATATGAAAACGAATGCAAAAATTGTGTTTTATTATGATGGAAATTAGGTAGCGCTTATCAGCATTTTCCTTTACAATGCAGGATTTTATGATGCGCACAATGCTTGCAATGAAGCCCCTGCTACGATAGAAAGAAGCCATCTATTTGTTTGAGAATCGCATCTCATTGTTTGAGAATCGTATCTCGTTGGCTGAGAATCACATCTCATTACCTGAGAATCGCATCTCATTACCTGAGAATCGCATCTCATTACCTGAGAATCGCATCTCATTGTTTGAGGGATGCATCTCATTGTTTGAGAATCGCATCTCATTGCCTGAGGGAGACATCTCATTACCTGAGAATCGTATCTCATTGTTTTAGGAACGCATCTGAAGGCAGCGGGAAGCCATCTGTTTCGTTGTTTAGAACAAATAAAAGTTACAAACTTTAAAATAGATGCGGCGAAGTTCCAAACTTCGTCGAGACACCCAACCACTTCGCCGAGCTGGGAGAACGAACACCTCGTCGGTAGAGGGGAGGGAAAAAATTTATGATTTTCAACAAGGCCATCTTCATTACGAAAACTTATTTTAGCCTTTTATCAATCAATGAACCTTTATTTATGAAAAGCATTTTCTTCGCTTGTTTTCTTATTGTTAGCACTGGGATTTTTGCACAGGATAAAACGTGCAACTTATGGCTGGGTGACACATCTGACTCAACCAATAACGTTAAACAGTTTGCTGAAAAATACCTGGAGATCCAAACCAAACTCCTGCCTTCGGAAACAAATACTATCCTGGAAATGAGAGACGATAACCAGCTGGCACAAATTAAGATATGGTTAAAGCCTAAAAAAATGCTGGTTAGCGGCGCTATGGCCACCGTTTATACCATCAGCTCTTTCAAAATAGTTTCCCTGTCTGATAAAATAGATGCGCTTTATACCGCACTTGCCGGTAAAGTGCAGGCTTGTACCACGCAAACCTCAGCACTGAATGCCAGCTTTGGGAATAATAAAATGTTTATAGAAAGAAACAGTGGTGGGTTTGGCAGCAAAGGCTTGCCCATGTCTATGCTTACGGTTACTGCCCAATGATTGTAACTGTTGATGTTTGTATGCTGAAAGTTATTGCATACGCCTGGCGTAGCTTATGCTGAATAAAAGTTACAACTTTAATATAGATGCCGCGAAGTTGCAAACTTTGCAAGCAGGGGAAATTACCCGTCTTTTGTTTTTGAAACAAACTTACTAATAAGAACACCCACTAAAACTACCGAATAAAAATGTGCACATATTGCAATAAAAGCAACCACCAGCTTTGTATAAAAAATATTAGGCACAATATCTCCAAACCCAGTGCTGGTACAAACTATACAACTAAAATAAATTATATCTGCATGTATGGTTCTGTGGTTTAATGTATCAATACCTCTGATAGAATTTGGGTTTTGATAAAAGTAATATTGCATTAAAAAAGTGCAGATTTCAATCAGCAGTAAAAACCCGCAGCCAGCCGCCGTTATAATATCAATATTTATATAGCCGGGCTTCAATAAAAAACGCATTACTTCCCAAAAAATAAATGCAAAAAACACGGCATACACTATGCAAACAATAAGAAAATAATCTGATTCTCTTTCATTACTAATAAATAAAAAAATAAACGGAATGGCAATTATAGGGAGCAGTAGTATTAAGAAGATATAATTTTTTAAACTGCCTTTTTTTATGCAGACTCCAATGCCTGCAACTCCTAAGAGCAGCATAGTAAGCGGCCACATAATATTACTTGCAGAAGAAAGGCTTCTTGTAAATATGCCAGCAAATAAATGCAGCAATAATGCGCTTAGCAACAGTTCATATTTGTGGTTTTGCACAAAAGATTTTATCATTCGAATGATTCACGCAAAAAAGATGCAACATTATTGCCTGCGTTATATACCAGCCAAGCTTTAATTATCACTTCATCACCACAAATGTTTTAAAACAAACTCACTGTAACTTGCTCATTCATTTTTTAATATTGTTTTGCTATTAATGCGACGTGTTTTTATAATAAACTTAATGCTTGCTTTAGTTTTATTGCCTGGCAAAAAAGCTGCAGCACAGGTATGTAATGGCAGTTTGGGCGACCCTGTTGTAAATATAACTTTTAATAATGCCGGCCCTTCACCTTATGTACCAGATACAAGTTATACGTATCAAGCTGCCGATTGCCCTAACGATGGATACTATACTGTTACTAATCATACCAACTCCTGCTTTGACAATCACTGGTTTACTGTAACATCTGACCATACAGGTAATGGAGGTAATTTTATGTTGGTGAATGCATCGTATGCTCCCGGTGTTTTTTTTGTTACAACAGTAACAGATCTTTGTCCAAATACTACTTACGAATTTTCGGCCTGGGTAATGAGTGTATTAAATACGTTTGGTATAAATCCTGATCTTTTATTCACTATTGAAAAGCCAGACGGAACAATGCTGGGCTCTTATGAAACAGGATTAATACCAAACGGTTCGCAGGTATGGGAAAAATATGGTTTACTGTTTTCAACTCCTTCTGATAATGCAACTATTGTATTACGTATCCGCAATAATTCACCCGGAGGTAATGGTAACGATCTTGCATTGGATGATATTGGCTTTAGGCCGTGTGGTTCAAAAATTACTGCAACTATTCAAAGCAATAAAGACACAGTTGATGTATGTGAAGGCAACACTAATCAATACGTTTTTTCTGCAACCGTTTCAAGCGACTACCAGTCGCCATATTACCAGTGGCAGGAAAGCAATGATTCAGGACAAACATGGCAGGATATTAATGGCGCCACAACAAATGCATATTTGCGTTTGCCAACACTGCAGCCCGGCAAATATGGATATAGATTAACAGTAGTTGAAGCATCGCATAAAGAAATTACATCATGCAGAATTGCATCTAATGTACTTCACGTTAATGTTCATCCAAATCCACTTGTAGATGCAGGCCCGGACAGAATTTTTATCACCGGTTATCCCGTTACAATATTGGCCAGTGCAAGTGGAGAACATATATCATACTACTGGCAGCCCGCATCTTATCTTGATAACCCTGATTTATTAACACCTGTAGCAACACCACCTGCTGATATGTTATATAAACTCGTTGTTAAATCAGCATTTAACTGTGCAGGTTCAGATGAAATGAAAATAACTTCCGTTAAAGGTTTGTACATACCAAATGCATTTACACCAAATGGTGATGGTATTAATGATACCTGGCACATACCGTATCTTGATATTGGTTTAAATGCTGAGGTTAAAATATATAATCGCTGGGGGCAATTGATATATCGTGCAACAGCATCTGCAGTTTCCTGGAATGGAGCAGTAAATGGAATACCGCAGCCTGCAGGGGCGTATGTTTATTTAGTAACCTTTCGAGATAATAAGCTAAAACCTATTAAAGGCCTGCTTACTTTAATCAGATAAATATTATCTGATTGTCCTTGCCTGTACACATAAGCTTTGCTAAAGAGAGATTGCGGAGAAGGAAAATGCCATTCAGTTAAGTGTTATTGAGGTTCAGTTGAATAAAATGACATTCAGTTATGTGTAAATGCAATTCAGTTGGATGGAAATAATATTCAATTATGTGTTTCAGTGAATCTTACTAAGCGAATGTTTGCAACTTCGCTTGTGTTATTTGAAGTTTTAAACTTCATTTATTGTAGTGTTAAGGCTAACAAAAGTTACAAACTTTAAGATAGATGCGGCGAAGTTGCAAACTAAAGCCACCAGAATATTTTGCCGGGCTGGATAATGATTTCAATTTATAACATTTAAATGTAATCTGAATTTGCCTATGCTAGGATGAAGATTGGAATAAAGTTTGAAATCAATTTATAAACCTGAATCATGAATGCTAAACCCATTTCACCTAAAATGCATAGCTTAATTGATTATGCTTTGGTAGCAAGTTTGCTTACCATGCCTTCCCTATTTTCATTTAATAGAAAAGTAAGAAAACTATATACTGCGGAAGCATTATTGTTACTTGTTTATGTGGCTTTAACTGACCAGCCTGTGGCGTTAAAACCTTTAATACCTTTTCCGGTTCATGGAAAAATAGACCCTTTTAATGTAAGCCAGTTTGCGTTGCAATCGTTTATAAAAGCTTTTAGAAAAGATAAAAAAGCATTATTGTTCAATGTTGGTTTCACAATAATTGCCGGAACTGTAGTTGCCCTTACAGACTGGAATGGCAGCACTAAACGAAAACTTAAATAATAGCTTTTTTCTTCTCCGCAATATCTCTTTACTAAGGTTTTGTGCGCGGGAAGGACATTGCGGGTTCATGTACAAGATGCTGTTAAATCAACATCTCGTAGTTCCATAAAATTTATAACAGGGTAAACTCCTTGTTCTCCTGTAATAACACTTTGGCGGAACTATGTTGATACAGTTCTGGCAGTAAACTCCATCATTTCTGCTATGGCTTTACTAACAGGCATAAGTTGAAGATAAGTATTATGCGAGCTTTTGTAGTAAGAACACCACACTGTTCTTGCCTGCACACATGGCTTTAAGAAGAAACATTGCGGAGAAGGGAAAGTTGTAGTATTATCGCCAGCCTGGTTTTAAAAGCTATGTTGAAGATTTCGGAAACAATATTATTGTTAGCTGCAAAACGTGGCAAAGACAAAACTATTTGTCCATCAGAGGTAGCACGCCAGCTAAGCCCTGGTGACTGGCGCAGGTACATGATGGAAATACGCAAAACAGCTTTTGAATTAAGGGATGCGGGTAAAGTTCTTATTATGCAAAGAGGACGTGAAGTTGCAGGAGATGAAGTTGTTGGACCAATAAGAATACAAATAAAATAACAACTGTATGGAATTGTTATTTAATGCAGTACCTGTTGTGATAAAAACGAAGAATTGACATGCGTGAATATCTCCTTTTCTTGTCCCTTGCCGATACCTTTCAGATCCCTTTCAAATCCCTATAAGGTAGTTGTAGGGAGTTTGCGCGGAATTATGATAAAGTGGCAGGTTTTACATGAAAGCACCAGTTATTGAACTTGCTATTTTTTAAAAAGGTTATACTTATTGTATTTAAGGAGTTGAAATAAGAGTTGCTTTAATAAAGATGCGGGAAGTCGCAAACTTCGCCGAGAGACCCGAACACTTCACCGAGCTGGATTCTTAAAATTAACAGGTGTAAAATGTTTGATCGTTTGCAAATCATAAGCTTGCACTGCTGTGTACATAATCTCTCCAATCAATTATTAATTTATAAATGCCACGAACTGGGTTTAAATGAATGTAACTGAGTTTTTGTAAGAGAAATTTTCTATTGTCGATGCTATTTGCATCAAAGCTTTCTTTAAATACTTTATGCAACTGAACGAAACTGATCCATTGTTAATAAAATACCGGTATATTCTGAAATGATCCATCCGTAATTAATATAGAACCAGGAGTTCCAAGTAAACTTGTGCCTCCGGCAGTCACAGGGGAAACCATCCCCAAAAAATTACCGCTTATCAGCCCGTTATTGTAAGAAGTAATATTAAAGCTCATGCTATCAGTTGCTGCGTAAACATATCCGTATGTATTATTGTAAGTAACGGCAAACATTTCGCCATAAGCACCGGTATATTTATAATTTCCTGTAGTTAAACTATCTGTATAAAAATTAAAATCAAGTTCACCAGTATTACTTCTGCCGGCAAGACTATAATAATTACCTGACTTAATACAAAGCAAGGTATAATAATAGGAGCTGGGGTCTTGCTGGTCAGCGTTCTTGAGTGAAATGCTTACCGGGTCACCATTTACTTTATAACTCATCGTTGCTGTTATAATGCCGGCGTTTTTAGAAGCAAGTATAGCATCAGGAATAGATTGCTTTAAGCAAGACGAAAAAAAGATTGCTGTTATAATTATTAAATAAGATTTCATAATGATTGTTGTTTAGATTGTTTATTAGTAATCATTATCCCTTTTTCTGAAACTGAAATATTTTGTTATGCCAAGACTAACAAAATTATTAGAACCACCCTGCGCAATTACTGTTTCGTAACGAAGGTTTATATCGAAAGACACACCCCATAAGTAAAACAGGTAACCGGTTCCCGCAGCCAACACAGCGCCGTGGTATTTTAAATTAACTACCTGGCCGTTTTCATCATGTAACGATGTTATCCCATAAAGGTCATAACCAACTTGCGGCTCAACATACAATCCTTTGCCGGTTCCATTAAAGGTATATCTGTACCCGGCCTTTAACGGGCACATAATAGTGCCATCAGCATCACCATAACCATCATTCAGAAAAAAAATATCAGCACCTATTTCCATTGTAATATCGCTGCCATCCGTAACCGGAATTCCGGTTTTTACAAATGCACCAAAACCAAGTTTATAATCTTTGGTACCTTTCCCTACAAGCTTCATGGCACCTAATTGAGCGTTTACCTGCATTACTATAAAAAACAAAATAAGTGCGGTAAATATTTTTTTACCCATAGCAGTTAATAGTTAGAAGAGTAAATTTTGATTACTAAAAAACGATGGCGCATGTTTTTTATTTTCCGGGTCTTATAATATCGCAAGTATAAGTAGGGCTGATTTGTACTGATGGTATTTGTGCTTATTATTTTATTGCCAAGCCAAGGCACAAGTAGCCACGCTCAATGCCTGGCGACTTATACTTGCGCCAGAATAGGGAAAAGTGAGCTTGGTTTTGGGTTGATGATAAATCTTAAGTTATAAACTAATATAGATTCAGCGAAGTTGCAAACATTCGCCGAGACAACCCGAACACTTCGCCGAGTTGGAGAGAGGGTGTATGTACACTTGAACCGCAACTGGAACACGCAATGAGCACTCACTTGGAAAGAAAGAAGCCAGGCGCTATTAACCGGGCTCTCTGCATTATGACCTTACCGTGCTTTTTTCTTTGGATCCGCTTTCTTCTGTGCTGAGCTTTTCTTCTTACTAGGCTTATTCTTCCTGGGTTCAGCTTTCTTTTTTGACATACAATTAAATTTAATGTTAGTGAATTATTTACTCATGGCCGCAGCGTATTTCTTCCTGTTCTTCTGTACTATCCTTTACGAACGGGCAACTGTACAGACAAATATTAGTAAACAAAGATATGCTTATATTAGACAAACGCATCTGGACAGAAGCCGGCTTGATGATATGCAATTGCCCGAACAGAAACTAAGCGAAGTTTGCAGCTTCGCTTGTGTTTTGTTGAAGTTTTAAACTTCCATTGCCGTGTTGCTTTAAAGCTTTAATAAAAGTTACAAACTTTAATATAAATGCGGCGAAGTTGCAAACTTAGCTGAGACACTTGAACACCTCGCCGAGCTGAAATATTATTGTTTTTTAAAAACGATATCTTCCAAAGGCATAAAGTAATTATACATACAGCTTATACTGCTGTCACCATCAATCATAAAATCAATGTCTTTAAAACTTACCTGTGCAAGTGAAGGATTAAGTGTACAGGTAAAATTGTTATTTTCATTTTTCTCATCTTTAATACAAGTAACAACATCCGGAAACAAAGTATGAAATACAAAAATGGAATCGCAATGCGGATAAGCAACGGTTATTAATCCTTCCTGGTTCGTTAACTCATCATGCTTTTCGCCATTGATAAAAAAGGTGCAGTTTATTCCGTTTAAGAAAACAGCATTTGCATCTTCAAATTTTATAGTGTACCCTGTTCCGGATTTTGATTGCGATTTCACATTAAAATCTTTGCCGGCAACTTTATCGCTTTTAAGTTTTATTGTTTTCCCATCTGTTGTAAAAGTTCCTGTGGCTGTGCGATCAACTGCGCCATAGCTAAAAAAGAAATCAAACTTTCCATTTTCTGAAAATTTAAAACCGGCAACCATTTCCTGCCTGTTAAACATATATTCCCCTGTTATTTGTTGCGACATCATTTTAATGCTTATAAATTGTAATAGAAAAAAGATTGTTATTCTCATAATGAGTAAAATTAATTAATACTTGTTGTTTATTCCTGACCTTCCTGCCGGTGCTTTGCAAACAGGTATTGTTGAACATGCAGAAGATTATTTGTACAGCAGTGCAAGATTTTGTTATAATAAAAAACGCCTTATTGATTAGCACCCAAATAATTGTTAGAAGTATAAGCGAAGTTTCCACCACGGCGGACAAATGCCACTTCGCTTGTGTTTTGTTGAAGTTTTAAACTTCGTTTACCGTGTTGCTTTAGAGCTTAAATAAAAATTACAAACTTTAAAATAGATGCGGCGAAGTTGCAAACTTCGCCGGGACACCCGAACACTTCGCCGGGCTGGATTTTCTTCTTCGCAATGTCTCTTTGCTTAGGTCTGTGCGTGGCAAGGACATTGCGGTTTCATGTATTAGAAGCTGTTAAATCAACATCTCGTAAATCCATAAAACTTGTAATTGGATAAGTTTCTTGAACACCTTCAATATAATATTTGGCGGAACTATGTTCATACTGTTCCGGCAGTTCAACCAACTTATTGCCTTTGCATGGATTTTCTTCTTCGCAATGTCTCTTTGCTTTTCTTCTCCGCAATGTCTCTTTGCTTAGATTTTTGTGTGCAGGAAGGACATTGCGGTTTCATGTATTGGAAGCTGTTAAATCAATATCTCGTAAATCCATAAAATTTGTAATTGGATAAGTTCCCTGAACACCTTCAATATAATATCTGGCGGAACTATGTTCATACTGTTCCGGCAGTTCAACCAGCTTATTGCCTTTGCATGGATTGAAATGTACATAATCAAGTTTTTGCTGAATGAATTTTTCTGTTCGGCATTCCTTCCAATCGAACGATGTTTCAAATACGTTATGCAGTTTGCCTTCTTTTCTTTCTGTGTTATTCAGGCTTGATGATAGTTCATTTAATATTAAAGAACTGTTTTGTAGTTGCAGGCGCTTAACCAAATCATAGGCAATAAAACGCTTACCGTTTGATACAATAGCATTGATTGATTTACCTGTGTTACTAAAAGCAATAATTGCATGCACATGACCTAGCATGATAACATAACCGATGATGTAATGACTTTGTTCTTTTAAATAGTTGAACCAATTGTACACCGCATCATAAGCATCACAGTTTTTAAATAATGGTAACCAGTTGGTACAGGTAAATGTAATAAAATAGACACCCTCTTTTTCTGCTATGGCTTTGCGGACAGGCATGCGTTGAAGATAAGTATTAATACAAGCTTATGTACTGGTTACACCGCAATGTCCTTGCTTACGCACATAGCTTTGAGAAAGAGACATTGCGGAGAAGGAACGTAAACACCATCTTTTTCTGCTACGGCTTTGCGGACAGGCATGCGTTGAAGATAAGTATTAATACGAGCTTATGTACTGGTTACACCGCAATGTCCTTGCTTACGCACATGGCTTTGAGAAAGAGACATTGCGGAGAAGGAAAGTTGGGCATGACGTGTGAGTTGTTATGATTTGGTTACTCACTTATGTGGTTTGGTGTCTATTAACCTTAATATATTAGTGCGCATTGAAAGCAAGAATGAAAAGTTGCAAACTTTAAATGGATGCGGCGAAGTTGCAAACTTCGCCGAGAGACCAGAACACTTCGCCGAGGTGGCCTAATTTGGCAAATGCCTAGTTACTAAACCAATAACCTTTTCATTCTGATCAAAAGTTATTGCTATAAGATTTATACCCTTTTGATATTGATTTTTTACAAAAAAATAATCTGTACCATAGGCTTTACTGTATATAGTATCTATTGGCTTTATAAATTCTCCTAAATCTATTTTTGCAGAATCTCTTTCTTTATTAAACACATTTTCAGTTATATAAGGTTTAAGTGTTTCCGCCAATGTTGGAAATAAGTCTTGATATCTAGCATAGACTATATCATCATTAATTTCTCCGGCTTTTGTTTTTAAAAGAGATATTCGTCTTATTTCTTTGATAGAATCAGAACTAATAATTACTGGCTGTGGATTACATTTAAAGTTATTCGTACTAACAAACGCAATAATAATACTTCCTAAAACAGGTATTGAAGCGAGTAAAATTTTGATTGAATTATTTGAGCTTGTACTTTTTTTTATTGCCATATAACCATTCGTGTATTATCTGATAAGTTATTTATAGTAATATCATTTTTCATACAATAATCCTGTAGAAGAGTTGATTGCGAGGTTCGGATTTGCTGAAATTGCTGCTGCTAATATTCTATTAGCTCGTTCTAAAGGTGTTCCATAACCAGGATGTGGACCTTCTCCATTTTGTGCTCTGTAATATAAATGTGACACCATAGCATTAATATAATAGTAAGATCCAGGAAGTTGCGCAAGCTGTGTCGCAGCGAATTGATCAGCCGCTACTTCACTCGGTGATACTAAAATGTGGCCATATTCATGAACATAATAAAAGTGTCCGGCTCCAGGAAACATACTGTTTATTTCCGCAGCTGCTTGAGGACAAAACCTAATATGAGGATATGGTTGCGCTCTAGCCACAGCAATATCCCCAATTGAACAATCTATAACTTCCGGAACTTTTTGAGATTGATTTGGAGCCCATTGAACTTGTGCATTCAAACTACCACACTTTAAAAAAACAATGATTAAAATAAAAGTTTTCATTTTTTTACTAAATATAGAAATTTATTATTGTTATCGCTTTGTTTTCTCAATACAAGCGAAGTTTGCGATTTCGCTTAGTATGTTTTGAAATTCTCAATTTCATTATTGTTTTGACTGTTGCTATAAAAGTTATAAACTTTAATATAGATGCGGCGAAGTTGCAAACTTCGCCGAGAGACCCGAACACTTCGCCTAGTTGGTTGAATTATTTTACATAAGGCATATGACCTTTGTCCATTAACTCTTGAACACTTGTTTTTTCACCATCACTATCTCTTAAAGTTAATTCTAAGATTTGTGTTATTGGAGTTATGAATGAAATTGGTTCTTCATTTTGAAATATATCAAACCCAGTTGAATTAACTCCAATTATAGTGTTGCCTCTTAATACTGGACCTCCGCTTGCCCCATGTTTTATAAGCATAGAAGTGATAAACGCTTCGGATTTTAATTTGCCTGTTCCATCTTTCGAGTAATCAATTATTTTTCCATTGTACCATTAACCAGGAAAGGTGCCATTGTTGTTTTCATCAATTTGCATGTGGGGGTAAGCAAATGTTTTAATTTCATCGCCAATTGAAGGAGATGTAAGTGAAATAGGAAAGGACGCTTTTAGAAACTGCTCACCATCTTGTTGTAACAATTGTCCTCTCAACATTCCCATACCTATATCAGCGTTTGAATGTGCTTCGAAATGTTGAATTTTTCTAATTATATGCTTATCTGAAGTAATCGAATGAATTTCAAAACAGGAATCATCATAAACATCATTATTGTATAAACAATGTTTAGCGGTAACAAAACCTCCAGCAGGATGAACAAAAAAACCTGTTCCAACAGCTTTGAATCTATTTTCAATTTTTTTTACTATTGGAAAAACAAGTTCAATTGGAGTAATTATCTACCTAAGTTATCTCGGAAAGCTTGTGGACCTTTAAACATAAGCTCAGTTTGTTAAATATGTAAATGGCGATAAGTTCTCTGAAATTCGTAAACATTTATAAAGCTTTCAACATTCAAATTTTCACCTAATTGTTTCTCAAGCATTTTGCGAATATTATATATGGCAGCATTTTCAGCTAAATAAGTTTCCAATTTTATATTATAGCTCGCAGTAATCTTTATAAAATAACTTGTATCTGTTTTTTCATTATCAATAATTTGAACCAAATCATTTTCTTTTAAAAAATTATATCTTTTATCAATATCATACAGTGTATTTAAAGTATCATTTTCTTTAAATACATCTATTATAATTTTATTAATGATTACAGGGGTTGCTTTATGAAAAACACCTTGAACTTTTATCGGAATCTTATCTGGAAAAATTTTTTGTTTTTTACAGTTTTCCATCTCGACAACTACATTATCATGTTTTTCGCCAATTACATGTATGACTTTATCAAATGGATTTTTTGATGCTTTATAATCAACATAAATTTGAAGCATGTCATTTAAAGCGTCGCCCTTTTCGTCTATAGCAGTTATTCTATCAAACTTTAGTAAACCCCAAATGTGAATCATTCTTTGCTTACTTCTTGGTAACAACTCCCAATATGCTCTTACGGTACTATTTAGTTCTGCATTTCTAATCCTTTCTTCTTCGGTCTCATTCATATTGTGAAAAACAGTTAAATCAAACAATGGTGAATAATCCCACTCATTTTTTAATTTATCGTAATAGCCATAATACTCTTTTATTAGCAGCCATATTCCCTTAACATTATGAGCTTGAAAACGATATTTTTTCCATCTTGGTTTTTTAGCAAAATCACTATATAATTCTTCAGAAGGATAGTGTTCATCATTTATATCTCTAACTAATATTTCGGTGAAGGATGTGTTTTCCTTTCCTAAAATTTTAAACAATTTATTTTTTACAGTGATGAAGGTTTTTACTTCTGTAGTTTTTGTTCTTTTTCTACTTGCTAGTGAAATCCCAAAAAACGTAAAAAGAATTCTATCGTATTTGGGCATATGAAGCAAATCTTCTAATTCAGCTTTGCCCAATAAATAGAATTCCATAACTCCTTTGCTTCTTAATTTACTTCTAAATATATCATATGATTTCTTTGAAAAATTTGCAGATGCAACTAAGATATATCCATAAGGTGTATTGGCAGAGTTTATGCATTCTGAAATAATACTTGAAATTTTTTGTGGACCTATGACTTTTTCTCTTTTGCATTGTATCATCCACAGATTACCTTCAATACGTTTTTCAACGAATTCTACTTCTTCATCGTCTACTTCTAAATCAGCGTCATGAGTTTTTTCAAATCCTCTAATATCAAATCCTTCATCACTTCCGCCGCGACCTGTCGCTTCAATGTTTTGCCAATCTCTAAAGTCATAAATTAATTCTCTTACTAAGTCTTCGAATCGATGCGCATCCAAGTCCTCAAAGTGTATTGGTCCAAATGTTCTAGTAATGTGAGGTTTTGCCATTGTGAGTCAAAATTATTTCTTGCTGATGATTAATATTAAAATAGTCTAACGGCTGCCAGATTGTAGTGAAAAGCCCGGTGAAGGTGTGTGTTTGCTTTGTGCCGGACTTGTAACGTAAAGCCGGTACTGTAGCTTAATAGATAGATGAACGATGAGAGCCCCAAAATAAAAAAGTCATAAGTATTAAGTTGTATGTTATAAGTTCAAAAGAATGAGATTCCCGTTTTCACGGGAATGACGTGCAAAAGGTTGTGTTTTATTCAAACGTTTTAATTTTTATCGTGCAGCAGATTACTTCGTCGTTCCTCCTCGCAATGACGTTCACTGCGTTCGCAATGACGTTATTCTTCATCTTCTACCATTTCATCATTCATTAATTCAGGAAATATATTTTGTGCGTTTTCATTACTCAAAACCTCAACGCCTTTCAATCTTTTTTGTATGGCTCTCGTTCTAACACCAACAACGTTTTCCAATTGGTCGAGACCGGTTTGTATATTCTTCTGTGCCTTACTTAGCATGCCACTGAAGTTGCCGAACTCTGTTTTTACGGCGCTGAGCAACTGCCATACTTCGCCGCTGCGCTTTTCTATGGCGAGGGTACGGAAACCCATTTGTAAACTGTTGAGCAGGGCACTGAGCGTGGTGGGACCGGTGATGATGACGCGGCATTCGCGCTGCATGCTTTCGAAGAGCCCGGGTGTGCGCAGTACTTCGGCATACAGGCTTTCGAAGGGCAGGAAGAGGATGGCGAAATCGGTGGTATTGGGTGCGTCAATGTACTTGCCGCAAATATCCTGTGCGCAGTTGCGTATGCCGCGGGTAAAGGTGCGGCGGTGTTCTTCTATCAGTTCGGGGCTGCCGTGTTCGTAGGCGTCGGTAAGCAGCTCAAAGGCTTCTTTGGGAAACTTGCTGTCAATGGGCAGCCATAAGGGTTCGCTGCTGTTTTGTTTGTGGGGCAGCTTTACAGCAAACTCAACGTGTGCATTGCTGCCCTGTTTGGTCTTTATGTTTTTGGCGTACTGTTCGGGCGTAAGTATTTGTTCGAGTATGGCTTCCAGTTGATACTCGCCGAGCACACCGCGTGTTTTTACATTGCTTAGCACCCGCTTTAAATCGCCCACGCCGGTAGCAAGGGTTTGCATATCGCCCAAGCCTTTGTGCACGGCTTCGAGGCGTTCGCTTACGAGCTTGAAACTTTCGCCGAGGCGTGCTTCGAGTGTTTGCTGCAGTTTTTCATCAACGGTAATGCGCATTTGCTCGAGCTTCTGCTCATTGCTTTGCTGCATGTCTTTTACCTTTTGCTCGATGGTGTTGCGCATGTCGCCAATGCCTTTTGCGGTGGTTTCATTTTGCTCACTTTGCT
>CAHJWK010000032.1 GCA_903642275.1 Chitinophagaceae bacterium | reverse complement strand
TTAAAGCTGAAGAGATAGATGTACCGATGTATATAGGTGCTGAAGAAGTATTCACAGGGAAAAAAATTGCCTTGCATCCGCCGCACGAAATAAGTCATACGCTTGGTTATTTTCATGAAGGAGATAAAACACATGTGCATAAAGCAATTGATGCTGCATTAAAAGCAAAAGAGAACTGGGCTAATATGCCATGGGAAGAAAGAGCGCATATTTTTTTAAAGGCTGCTGATTTAATGGCTGGCAAATACCGTTTTCACATGAACGGCACAACCATGCTTGGTCAAAGTAAAAATCCTTACCAGGCAGAGATTGACAGTGCCTGTGAGCTGATAGATTTCTTACGTTTCAATGTTCATTTTTTAAGCGAAATATATAAACATCAACCCATTTCTTCGCCCGGCATGCATAACAGAACAGAATGGCGGTCGCTTGAAGGTTTTGTGCTTGCTATTACGCCATTCAATTTCACTGCAATTGGTGGTAACCTGCCCACCAGTGCTGCCATGTGCGGCAATGTTGTTGTGTGGAAGCCGGCTGAAACACAGGTTTATTCAGCGCAAATGTTTATGCGTATTTTAAAAGAAGCCGGTTTGCCGGATGGTGTTATCAATTTAATTTATGTTGATGGGCCAACACTTGGCAAAGTTTGTTTTGAGCATAAAGATTTTGCCGGTATTCATTTCACAGGCAGCTCCGGCGTGTTTAATAATATCTGGAAGACAATTGGTGAAAATATAAATAAGTATAAATCTTATCCAAGAATTGTTGGTGAAACCGGTGGTAAAGATTTTGTATTGGTTCATAAATCTGCTGATGTAGATGTGGTGGTTACCGCTTTAGCAAGAGGTGCTTTTGAATACCAGGGACAAAAATGTTCCGCGGCTTCACGTGCATATTTACCTTCTAATCTTGCATCAACTATAAAAGAAAAATTAGCTGCGGAAATTAAAACGATGAAGATGGGAAGTGTTGAAGACTTCAGTAATTTTATTAATGCTGTGATTGATGAAAGAGCGTTTGATAAAATATCAGCTTACATTGATAATGCAAAGAAAGATGCTGATGCAGAAATCATAGCTGGTGGCAATCATGATAAAACAAAAGGATATTTTATTGAACCAACAGTAATTGAAGCTAAAGACCCGAAATATATTTCTTTATGCGAAGAAATTTTTGGTCCTGTGCTTACTGTTTTCGTATATAATGAAAATAATTTTGAAGAAACGATTGAGCTTGTAAACACAACCTCACCTTATGCATTAACAGGAAGCATTATAGCTAAAGACAGAAATGCCGTAGCGTTGGCGACAGATAAATTGCGCCATGCAGCAGGTAATTTTTATATTAATGATAAGCCAACCGGCGCCGTGGTTGGCCAGCAGCCTTTTGGTGGTGCAAGAGCGAGTGGCACTAATGATAAAGCCGGCAGCATGTTGAATTTATACCGCTGGTTAAGTGCAAGAACAATTAAAGAAACATTTAACCCGCCGACAGATTATCATTATCCTTTTTTAAAGGAAGATTAAATTTTATGAAAAAACTACTTGCCATTTTATCAATATTTTTTATAGCAAAAATTTCAGTCGCTCAGACTGATTCAGGTTACTTTTCTTCATTCGATAAAACAAAAATTTATTATCATGTTCAGGGCAAAGGCTTTCCTGTCTTGCTTGTGCATGGCTTTATTGTAAACAGCAATTCATGGAAGCATGCAGCATTGTATGACAGCTTAATTGCAGATGGTTATAAAGTTATATTGGTTGATTTAAGAGGCAATGGCAAATCAGATAAACCACATACAGATTCAGCTTATGCAAATGATGCAGAAGCAAAAGATATTATTGGCTTGATGCAACAACTCAACATAAAAAATTATGATGTTGTCGGCTATTCAAGAGGTTCCATAATTACAGCGCGTTTAATGATGCTGGATAAGCATGTTCGCAAAGCCGTGATGGGTGGAATGGGTGCAGATTTCACAAATCCCGACTGGCAACGGCGCATTGATTTTTATCATGCATTGGCTGCTGATACAGTACCTGCATTACATACAATGGTTCAAAGTGTACAGGTGCAAAATTTAGATCAGCAGGCGCTTGCTTTGATGCAGGAATATCAGCCATCAACTTCAAAAGAAGCATTATCAAAAATTAAAATTCCTGTTTTAATAATTCATGGTGACAGTGATGAAGCAAACGGTTCTGCTGATGAGCTTGCCTTATTCATTCCAACTTCACAAAAAGCAACAACGCCTGGTGATCATAATCATGCTGCTGCAACACCAGAATTTGCATTAGCCGTGATAAAGTTTTTAAAACAATAATTTAATCGTGAATCGTCAAACGTGAATAAGAGTGTTCGAAGTTGAAAGATTAATAAGTGAAAATCAATATTCATCTTCATTAAAAAGAAAATCTTCATTGCTGGGGTAATCAGGCCAAATGTCTTCAATGCTTTCATACACCTCGCCCTCGTCTTCAAGTTCCTGAAGGTTTTCAACCACTTCAATAGGTGCGCCGGAGCGTATTGCGTAGTCAATCAATTCATCTTTTATCGCAGGCCAGGGTGCATCTTCCAAATAGCTGGCTAATTCCAAAGTCCAAAACATCGCCTTTTCAATTTTGCGCAAAAGTAAGTTTTGTAGTGATATAACCAAATTGCACTTATAACACCTTTATTTTAAATTTTTGTGCTGAAAGTTTTTTGTTTCTTCGTAACGAAATCATTTTAAAATTTACTTTTTAAACAAGCCTGATACGAGTTCAAACATCTTATGCTTACGGCGCGAAATATAATAAAAACGTACGGCGCGTTAGAAGTTTTGAAAGGTGTTGATGTAGAGATTAACGAGGCTGAAATAGTTTGTATAGTTGGTTCATCCGGCGCCGGCAAAAGTACGTTGCTGCATATTCTTGGAACGCTTGATAAACCCGACAAAGGCGAGATATACTTAAAGAATACTGCACTGCATACATTAAAAAACAAAAAGCTGGCAGACTTTCGCAATCACCACATTGGTTTTGTTTTTCAATTTCATCATTTGTTGCCGGAATTTACTGCGCTCGAAAATGTTTGCATCCCATCATGGATTGCAGGAAACAGTAAAAGTCAAACTGAAAAACAGGCAACTGAATTACTTGATACCCTTGGTTTAAAAGACAGGATCAATAATAAACCTCAGGCTTTAAGCGGCGGTGAACAACAACGTGTAGCGGTAGCTCGTGCACTAATTAATAAACCTGATATTGTTTTTGCTGATGAGCCAACCGGCAATCTTGATTCGCTACATGCAAAAGAATTACACCAGCTGTTTGTTGATTTACGCAATCAATTCAAACAAACATTTCTTATTGTAACACACAATGAAGAAATGGCGCAAATGAGCGACCGCATTTTGCACATGAAAGATGGCAGAATAGAATTATAAGTGATGAATTATGAGTTATAAATATTATTTATTGTTACATATTTCCAGTATTCATTTATCATGCATAATTTATAATTCATCATTCACAACCATATCTTTGCAGCCGAAAATTTATAAGCAATGCAATTATCATCTTTATTACAAAGATTTAATGAGCCTGAAACTTTAAAGATGGCAAAGCTTGGCCGCGAGTTAAGAGCCAAAGGTATTGATGTGATTGACTTGAGTTTAGGCGAGCCCGATTTTGATACACCAGACCATATAAAAAATGCAGCAATAAAAGCTATTGATAATAACTGGAGTCACTACACACCGGTTGCAGGTTATATGGATTTGCGAGAAGCCGTTTGCACAAAGTTTAAACGCGATAATAACTTAGATTATAAGCCTGAAAATATTGTGGTATCAACAGGTGCAAAGCAAAGTTTGGCTAATCTTATTTTAGCGTTGGTTGATAAAGGTGATGAAGTAATTATTCCTACACCATATTGGGTGACATATTCTGAGCTGGTTAAACTGGCAGAAGGTAAGGTTGTTGAAATACGCAGCAAAGCAGAAAATGATTTCAAAATTTCTGCGGATGATTTAGAGAAAGTCATCACACCAAGAACAAAAGCGTTTTTGTTCTCATCGCCCTGTAATCCCTCTGGATCTGTTTATTCACAAGATGAGTTGAGTAAGCTGGCTGATGTATTTCGTAAACATCCTGACGTTGCCATTATTTCTGATGAGATTTATGAGTACATCAACTTTGTTGGTAAGAATGAAAGCATTGCACAGTTTGATGATATAAAAGACCGCGTTATCATCGTAAACGGATTGAGCAAAGGCTTTGCGATGACGGGCTGGCGTTTAGGATATATTGCTGCAAACCCTGAGATTGCAAAAGCAACAGAAAAGATACAGGGACAATTTACAAGCGGTACCAATTCAATTGCGCAACGTGCTGCCATAAATGCTTTAACTGAAGACCTTGAGCCTAGCTATAGAATGGTAGAGCAGTTTACAGCACGCAGAAAAAAAGTAATGGAACTGGTGAAAGAAATTCCTGGTATAAAATGTTTTGAACCGCAAGGCGCGTTTTATATTTTTCCAGATGTTACATATTATTATGGTAAGAGTGACGGCACAACAACCATTACCAATGCTAATGATTTTTGCATGTATCTTTTAAATACTGCACATGTTTCAAGTGTTATGGGAGATGCATTTGGCGAACCTGATTGTGTGCGTTTTTCTTTTGCCAACAGTATGGAAAATATTGAAAAGGGATGGGCAAGAATTAAAGTTGCATTGGCCAAGTTGAAGTAAACATCGTAGTAGAAGTTTAGCATCAATCGATTTTTGCGTTGAACAATCTCTTCAAGCAATAATCAATTATCTTAATACACTTTAGAAACCAAACCTGAAAGTGTATTAACAAGCGGATGCAATTGTCGCAATCCGCTAATTTTTTTTATTAACTTACAAAACATTTAATCTTCAATAATAACTTTTTTGCTGTCATAATGAGGCCGCTTCATGTAATAAAAGCAATAACATTTATAACCGGTTTATTAGGCATAAAAATTTCTTATGCGCAGTTACCGGATTATCATGTTCAGGTTTTTGATGAAAGTGTTGGCATTCATGCTAACATTATGCGCTCATTGGTAATTGATAAAAAAGATTTTTTATGGATGATGTATGAAGACCGTGTACAACGTTACGATGGACACGAAAATAAAGAATTTGTTCTCGATAATAATAAACTGCTTTCTATTTGCTGCGATGAAAAAAATTGTATCTGGGTTAATTCAAATCATCATATTTTTTGCATTTCAAATGACCGTAAAGGCTTTACAGAAATTGCTTATGACACAATCCCAGGCATTACGTTCGGACAATTTGTGCAACAAAAAAATCTGCCACTGCGCCTGCTTACCAATCATGGTTTTTATCAACTAAATGCATCGGCAAACCGCTTTGTTTTTTTAAAAGAAAATGTAATTCAGAACTTATTTCAAAAAAATTTTATCACCCGCTGGAAATGCTTATCAGTATATAACAACACCATTTTTTTTGCATCGGCTGATTCATTATATGCGTACAATACATCAACAAAAAATATCAGCTCGCTTGGCTGCAGCAGTATATTTTCCATAAACGCATTAAATGAAAAAAAGGCAATTGTCTCTACATGGGGAGACTCAAGTTACCTGTACAATTTTCAACAGCATACTATCACGTTTGTAAGCATTGCAACGGCATCTGGAACTGATAATACTTTTTTCCGCATAGGTGGCATACAGGAAATAAAACCTGGTCACTGGCTGGCATCAAGCAACCAGGGAATGCTTGAATACAACGACACAACATCACAGTTTCATGCTTTAAGATTATACAGTAAAGGAAGTCTGTTACAAAAAACGATAAGCCCGGGAAACATCTATCTTGATGCTAAACAAAACATTTGGATGGTATGCGATTTTGGGCTGGTAAGCTTTCCTCTTTTTCGTAAGCAGATAGGCCTGATAAGAAATTATGCAACGTATGCAACAAGTCTTTGGGGCAACGATGTAAGAAATTTTACAGAAGATTCGCAAGGCAATTTATGGGTGGCAACGTATGGAAGTTTTTATTGCTGGAATATCGCATCCGGAATAATAAAGCCTTATTTTCCGGTTCAGGGCGCAAAAGATATACTTAATTTCAGGTCAATCCGCGGTATAGCTTACGATGGAAAATATATTATTCTTGGCCCCACTGATTTAGGCATGTGGCTTTTTGATCCTGTGCATCAAACTTATTGCCGGCCTTCTTATTTACATGATTCTTCAGGCGCTGATACAAAGAAAGGAATTGAAAGCGATTTCATTAACCAGGTATATGCACTAAAAAATGGCAATCATCTTGTAATTGCAAGAGATGCAGATTATTTATTAACTGCCAAAACATATATACTGCAGAAATTAAATCTTCCATTCAGCAAAGAAAATCTCATCTCTTATTTCGCTTATCAAGATAGTAATATGCATATATGGATTGGAACCATTAACGGGCTTTATTGTTTTGATTCAACCCTTCAATTTCTTTTTAAAGTATCACAGCAAAACAGCAGTAATATTTTTATGAGCATGTGCGAATGGGCGCCGCAAAAATATTTAATAGGAACTGGTGGTGGCCAGGGATTATTTTGGTTACAACTAAACAGTAATAAGTATAGCTTAAACAAAATCACAAACGCTTTTGACCACAACGGAAATATTAATATTGTTTATAAAGACAGCACCAATAAAATATGGTTGGGTACACAGAATGGCCTTTATCGCTTTAATCCTTATAATAATACTGCTGATGAATTTGACTATACTGATAATGTGCAGGGCGCTTCGTATAACACTAATGCATTCTATAAGTACAAAAGCGGAATTGTATTGATGGGTGGCCAGAACGGAATAAATTATTTTGTTCCCGAAGCTATTCAACAAAGAAAGGATTCACTGCAGGTTTCCATTATGAGATTAGCAGTAAATGGTAATGATTCTTTGTACAACAATTTTAATTCGCGATTGCATTTTAAATATTTTCAAAACTCTATTGAGGTTGATTATGTGGCGCCTTATTATTTTAATCCGCATAAAATAAAATACCGCTATTTATTGGAAGGAATAAACAAGCAATGGGTAAATAACAACAGCAATACATCGTGCTATTTTACATTAGTGCCACCGGGAAAATATACGTTTCATATTGCTGCCAGCATAAATGGTATAAACTGGTTTGAAAGCAAAGACAAATTATCTTTAATCATTTCAACACCATTCTGGCAAACCTGGTGGTTCTATCTTCTTTGTACAATTATGGTGGCAGCAATAATTTATTTCTTTTACAGGATGCGCATAAATCAATTAAAGCATGAATTGTATTTACGCACTAAAATTGCCCGTGATCTTCACGATGATGTGGGCTCAACATTAAGCAGCCTGCATTTAGTAAGCGCGTTGGCAAAGAAAAAATTAACTGATGACCCCGATAAAGCAAAAGAGCTGCTTGAAAAAATTAAAGAAAGCAGTGAGCGCATGACTGGTAATATGCAGGATATAGTTTGGGCTGTAAACCCGCTTAACGACAGCTTCTCAGAAGTAACTGCACGCATGCAAAAGTTTGCAGCACAGATGCTGGAATTAAAAAATATTGAGTTGATTTTTAATGCCGATGAGAAAATAAAGTCAATTAAAGTGCCTTTGCAATACCGCAGTGATTTGTTCATGTTATTTAAAGAAGCTGTAAATAACCTGGCAAAATACAGCGATGCAAAGCATGCATGGATAACACTAAATAAAAGCAATAAAACTTTTTTGCTGGAAATAGAAGATGATGGAATTGGGTTTGATACGCAAAAAATTTTACATGGAAATGGCTTAAGTAATATGCAGGAACGTGCAAAAAATTTGAATGGGAAATTGACTGTTCTATCGTCTGATAACGGAACAATAATTACACTTGCGTTTAATGCGTAACGTTACATGATGATGTAGTATGATGAATATAAATTGAAAATACTTTCGTGCAGCATGAGAAAAAAAACCTGTTACATTATTTGCGAAGACAATAATGATTACCGCGAATCTTTGATGGCTTTTCTTGATGAAGATGATGAGCTTGTGTGCTGCGGCTCATTTGAAAATGCAGAAAATATTATAAATAAAATAAACACTTCCCAACCTGATGTTGTATTGATGGATATTGATATGCCCGTCAAAAACGGTATTGAAGCATTAAAAGAAATAAAGCAATCATTACCAGAGAAAGAAGTTATTATGCTCACTGTTTTTGAAGACCGTGAAAATGTTTTTGAAGCAGTGTGCGCAGGTGCTTCAGGTTATCTTTTAAAAAATACATCACCTGTAATTATTGCTGAATCTATTAGAGTGGTAATGAACGGCGGTGCTGCCATGACACCGGTTATTGCCCGCAAAGCATTACAATTTTTTCAAAAGCCTTTAAAGAATAATGCGCCCGGTTTAACGGCACAGGAGCAACAGGTTTTAAAGCTGCTCGTTAACGGGTTATCATACAAAATGATTGCCGCTAAAATAGATGTTGTAATAGACACTATACGCTACCACATAAAAAAAATTTACGATAAACTGCATGTGCATTCCGCACCGGAAGCTGTTGCCAAAGCTATCCGCGACAAGCTTGTTTAATTTCTTATCGCAATAAAATTTATAAGGGAAACGTATTCGTGCTACATCATCATGTAGTTGCAAATACTGTTTGGTAAAATCAACTTTGATAAAAATTATTTACAGAAGCTGCCGGTTAAAACAATCCCCTCAGCATTTTAATCTATTGGCGGTCATATTTCTATTGTAAAATTTATTAATAAAATATCATATCATCTAAGAATAATCATTATGAAAAAAAACTTTTACTTTCTGCTTTGCTACAGTTTGTGTTTTCAAATTGTAAACATCAATGCGCAAAAAAGAAATGCAATTACTTATGCAAACACTTCATTATCCAATTTAACATCACCCACATTAATAAACCAAAGCCTGTTGATTGATAAAGACAACACGCATAACATTGGCAGCACAACCAAAGCATGGAAAAATATTTACCTGGATTCAGCAGTATACATAGGCGGCCTAAAGTTGCTTACTTCCAAAACAGGAACCGGCTTATACAATATAGCAGCAGGCGCAGATGCACTTGCTAAAAATACTTCTGGCTATTCAAATACCGCTATTGGTTTTAACGCTTTAACTAACAATGCCACCGGTTATCAAAACGTTGCTGCCGGCGTAAAAGCTTTAACTGAAAATACCACAGGTGCTAATAATACTGCAAGCGGATATTATGCTTTGCAGTCTAACACATCAGGAAGTTATAATGTTGCTATCGGCTATGAGAGCTTAGGTGAAAATAATTCCGGGAATGATAATATAGGTATAGGGCAACGCACAAATCTTGATAATGAAGCCGGCCATTCCAACATTGCCATTGGTTCTTTAGCGCTGGTTTATAATCAAAATCTCAGCAACATAATTGCTATTGGAGATTCTGCTTTAATGAACCTTGAAAGCGGCTCAGGTCATAATACTGCTGTTGGTTCAAAAGCAGGTATAAACAGTTTTGGCAGCAACAATACTTTCTTTGGTTATCATGCAGGTAATACACTTTACCAGGGAAGCGGCAACACAATCATTGGTTACGGTGCTGATGTATCAGATGATTACAACAACGCAACTGCGGTTGGCAATTTTGCTGTTGCCGCTGCTTCTAACAGTGTGCGTATTGGTAACAGTTCTGTTACTTCAATCGGCGGACAGGTTGGGTGGACAAATTTTTCTGATGAAAGAATTAAAACCAACATTAAACAAAATGTACCTGGCCTTGCATTTATTAATTTACTAAAACCGGTTACTTACAATTTTGATATTGATAAGCAGCAAACGATAACAGGAAACAAAAACGATGCAAGCTGGAAAGAAAAATATGATGTGCAAAAAATAAATTTCACTGGCTTTTTGGCGCAGGATGTTGCAGCAGCGGCTAAAAAAATTAATTACACTTTTAGCGGCGTTGATGCACCAAAAAAAGATAACGGTATTTATGGTTTGCGCTACGCTGATTTTGTTGTGCCGCTGGTAAAAGCTGTACAGGAATTATCCAAGCAAAATGATTCTCTAAAAAATACATACGACGAAAAATTTGCAGCACAACAACAGGAAATTGATGCCTTAAAAGCAATGATTGTTTCAAATCAGTCAACAAATAATAGTAAGCAGTTAACGATAATCTCTTCTGCATCATTATCTCAAAATATTCCAAATCCTTTTTCAAATTCAACAACTATTAGTTATTCTTTATCTCAACATTTTACATCAGCCAAAATAATTATTACCGATAAAAATGGAAATGCATTAAAGCAGGTTAATCTTTCAAATAACAAAGGTAGTATAACAGTTGATGCAGCAACCTTAACCTCAGGCGCTTATCAATATACTTTGTTTGTTGATGGAAAAGTTATTTCGACAAAGCAAATGGAACACATCAAATAAATCTTATAAAAATATCAATCAAAAAAAATTATGAAAACAATTCTGCTTTTTTTGATAATCAGCATCACATGTTTCAATGCTTCAATAATTAATGCACAAAGCAAAACAAACGCAGTTACTTATGCAAACACATCATTATCAAACTTAACATCACCAACATTAATAAATCAAAGTTTGCTGGTTGATAAAGACAATACGCATAACATAGGTTCAATAACAAAAGGCTGGAAAAACATGTATGTTGATTCTGCTATTTACATAAGTGGCCAAAGATTTCTTGCTTATAAAACTGGTACGGGATCAGGTAATACAGCAGTAGGTTTAGCGACATTAAATGCAAATACTACAGGCACCAACAATACAGCTGTTGGTTTTAATACTTTAATTACTAATACAACCGGCTTTTCTAACACGGCTGTTGGTTCGCAGGCAATGAGCAGCGCAGCTACATCTTATAACACAGCAGTGGGTGTGTATGCACTTGCAAACTCACAAGGCAATAGTAACACTGCAATAGGCTATTCCTCCATGATTTATAATTCAACAGGCACAAGAAATACTGCAACCGGGCAAGATGCTATGCATGCAAATACTGAT
The DNA here is from genome assembly GCA_903642275.1 of Chitinophagaceae bacterium. Lineage (GTDB taxonomy): Bacteria > Bacteroidota > Bacteroidia > Chitinophagales > Chitinophagaceae > Parafilimonas. The sequence goes on along the minus strand of CAHJWK010000032.1, from coordinate 27,772 downwards.
GGAGATGATAATACAGCAGCAGGAAATGAAGCATTAGCAGCAAACACTGACGGCAATGAAAATGCTGCAATGGGCAGTTTTGCTTTAACAGCAAACACAACAGGCGGTGGCAATACAGCCATAGGCGAAGATGCCTTGTACAGCAATACAACCGGTAACTCTAATACAGCAACAGGTAAAGAAGCTTTGAATTCAATTACTACAAATTCCAACAACACAGCAAATGGTTTCTTTGCTTTAAAAGCAAGCACCGGTACAGCAAACACAGCTATGGGCTCATACACTTTATATTACAATAGTTCTGGCAACAACAACACAGCTATCGGGACTAATGCATTATACTACAATACTACGCTAAGCAATCTTACAGCTATTGGTAATAACGCATTAATGAATGTAAATGGCGGCAGCGGCGGCTGTACAGCTATTGGTGCAAGTGCCGGTGGTAATAATACTGATGGCAGTAACAACACTTATGTGGGTTATCATGCTGGCAACACTATTACAAGCGGAAGTTCAAACACTATTATTGGCTATGGTGCAGATGTTGGCAGCAATGCTTACAGCAATGCAACGGCTTTGGGTAATTATGCGGTAGCCGATGCATCCAACCATATAAAAATTGGCAACTCGTCTGTTACTAAAATTGGCGGCCAGGTAAGCTGGTCAACATATTCTGACGCACGAATAAAAAATAATATTCAGAAAAATGTACCGGGATTGCAATTCATTAATCTTTTAAAACCGTTGACCTATCATTACGATGTACATAAGCAAGATAATATTTCAGGCAAAAAAGCAGAAGACTGGAACGGAAAATATGATATTGAAAAAATACAGTTCACCGGTTTTCTTGCGCAGGATGTGGAAGCCTCGGCCAAAAAAATTGGTTATGATTTTAGCGGTATTGATATACCAAAAAATGATAAAGATTTTTACAGCCTGCGTTACAGTGATTTTGTGGTGCCATTGGTGAAAGCTGTGCAGGAGTTAAGTAAGATGAACGATAAAAAAGATGCAAGCATCGATTCATTAAAATCCGAAATCGAAAATCTGAGATCTGAAATAAATAAAATTAAAGTTATTATTTCAAGTCAGTCAACGGTTAACAGTCAAATGTCAACGGGAGTTTCTTCTGCATCTTTATCGCAGAACATTCCTAATCCGTTTTCAAGTTCAACAAGCATCAGTTACAACATACCACAACAATTTTCTTCAGCCAAAATAATTATTAATTATAAAAATGGCAATGCTTTAAAACAAATTAATCTTTCAAATAATAAAGGAAGTATAGTGGTTAATGCAACAACGCTTTCATCAGGCGCTTATCAATATAGCTTATATGTTGATGGAAGATTGATTGATTCAAAGCAAATGATTTTTTCAAAATAAATTCTAATTAAAAATAAACATCATGAAATCTTTTTTATTATTCGTAATAACCTTATTCTGCGCAACAACAATTTTTTGCCAGGCAGGTAAACTTGATAATAGCTTTAGCACTGATGGAAAAGTTACTACGCTTGTTGGCAGTACATTAGCGACTGGACAATCTGTTGCTATTCAATCAGACGGAAAAATAGTTGTAGCCGGATATTACAGCAGCACACACAATTATAATGATATAGCTGTTGTTCGTTATAACAAAGATGGCTCATTAGATAATTCGTTTGCAGGTAACGGCAAAGCCGGTGTAGATTTCGGAGGCGATGATTATGGAATATCAACTGCCATCCAATCAAACGGTTATATAGTGGTAGTTGGATATTCATATACCTATTCTCCTGCAGGTAATTATTTTATTGCTACAAGATTAACTACATCCGGAACATTAGACCAATCTTTCGGAAGTGGCGGCAAGGTAAAGTTTTCTTTCAGAGGTCAAATGAAGTCGGTTGCTATTCAAACAGACGGAAAAATTGTAGTTGCCGGAGATAGTGGCATAGCTAACAGTAAAGACTTTGCTCTTTTCAGGTTTAATTACAACGGAACTTTAGATAACTCATTTGGTATAGGTGGTGAAGTATTCACAGCCTTTAGCGGTATTGATGATGAAGGTGATGCTGTTGCTGTTCAATCAAATGGTCAGATTTTGGCTGGAGGGTCAACAGTGCGCAACGGAGAAAAATGCTTTGCGATTGCCCGGTATAACAGCAATGGCTTATTAGATGCATCTTTCGGTGGTGATGGAAGAGTTACCACTTCTATAGGCAATACGGCTGCGAATGCTTTAGCAATAGCGGTTCAATCAGATGGGAAAATTTTTCAGGCAGGCCAGTACATTGATAGTAAAGGCTATGCTCAATTTGCTGCAGTAAAGTATAATAGCAATGGCACTTTAGATAATTCGTTTGCAGGTAATGGCAAGGTGGCTGTTTTATTTAATGGAGGCGGTGATGCAACATCAGTTAATATACAAACAGATGGAAAAATAGTCTTAGCAGGTATAAATACAGCCTCCAACAACATTAACTATTTTGCCCTTGCAAGGCTAAACAAAAACGGAACACTTGATAATACTTTTGGAAGCGGAGGTAAGACCACAACTAACTTTGATAATAATGATTACGGCATTTCAGCAGCAATACAACCAGATGGAAAAATTGTTGTTGCAGGCTTAAGTATTAGTGATAAATACAGAATTGCTGTAGCAAGATATTTAAGCTCCGGTTCTGCTTCAAATGCAATAAATGAAAATAATGAAGATGCTGTTAAAGCAAAATTATTAACTATAAAAATTTATCCAAACCCTGTTGCAGATGTACTTTATGTTGAGGGATTAAATACATCTTCATCATCAATGTTTAGCATAAGCAATCTTTCCGGAGTCATACTCCAGCAAGCAAATTTTACACCCGGTAATCAATCTATAGTAGTCAACATGCTTAAATCCGGCGTATATAATTTAACCATTGAACAAAATTTCAAAACAGTCAATTTAAAATTTATAAAAAGATAATTTTTGTATATTCAATTGCACAATAAGGTAATCGTAGTGTTCCCTTATTTAATTTTCCGGCATAATATTCGGTAGTCATCAGCATGAAAAAATGCGTCTGTCTTTTATTAAGTTTATCAATTTTTGCTGCCTGCCATAGAAAAAATATTCCTTCAAAAACAAATAACGCAACTATTATAAATGGGAACAATGATAACGGAAACGTATTTGCATCTGATTCATCTTTAACCAAGAAAGATTCAGTTGTTATTGCAAATTCAGCAAGAGCATTTATGATAGTATCCAATGGCTATGGAAAAATTATAACGCCTCAGCAATTATTACCGGTAAATAGCAACGTTCAGTATAATGAATTTCAATTATCAAAAGGCTTTAGCGCACAACAATTAAGCAATTTAAAAACCCGGTATAAAATAATTCCGCCACGTGTTTTATATGTAAATCCAACAAACGAGTTAAGTTCCGCAAGAGGAAGTTATTTTATACTTTTAAAAAAATTTTGGTATTGGAAAAAAAGTGACGGTTTGTTTTATCTTGATGAAAAATATTATTTGTAATAGTGAAAACTGTTAATTTATAATAAAAGCACTTGGTATTGCCTTCCGTTAAATAAATGATGACGCAAATAAATTACTCAGCTATAAATATTGTTTTATTTTAGTGTAAAGTTTATTTATTGCACTCTGATTCTGACATACTTTATGGACTGAAGGCAAGCTATAAAGAACGCAGCTGCTACGAAAAAATCCTGTACGATCAATACATTTATTTTATAGATGAAGGCTGCAGGAAATATCACCTTACCTACGATGATAGTTTTAGTGCTTACAGTGATACAGTTTTTTCTTCTGTGCATAATATTGTTAACGGGCATTTTGATGGCCGTTCTTCTATTAAAACTTACCTCTACCAAATTTTTTTTAATAAATGTATTGACCTTGTTAGAAAAAATACGACTAATAAGCAACAGGTACATAAAACAATGCCTGTACCGGAGATATTAAACCAGTTGCCTGATAGTGCAAAGTCAGTTATTGAGCGGCTTTTAAATAATGAGCTTAAAGCAAAAGTTAAAGCCCATCTGAATAACATAGGTGAGAAATGTAAAGAAGTATTACTGATGTATGAAGATGGCTTAACTGATAAGGAAATAGCTGAAGCATTGTCTTATAATAATGCGGCAGTAGTTAAAACAACAAGACTAAGGTGTATTGAAAAATTAAGAGAAAAGGTGATGGTTTGATTAGCTTATTGCTTTAATTATAAAAAATTTGGAAGATGAACATAGTAGAATATATTGATGCATATTTAAAAAAAACCTTGAATGAAGAAGAGCAAAAAACTTTTGAAAGAAGATGCGAAGAAGATAAAGCGTTTGCGCAGGAAGTTGCATTTTTTATAACAACCAAACAAGCTTTGCAGGAAGAGTTGTTACAGCAAAAGAGATCATTATGGCAAAACAAAAACGCCGAAGATGAAATTCCTATATTGCCTTTAATAAAAAGATCTTTTACCAGCAGGTGGTTTATGTATGCTGCCGCGGCCTGTTTGGTGTTAGCAGCTTCAGTTTATCTGTTTGAAGCTAATTCATCGCCCAGAAGGCTTGCTGATAATTATATTAAAACAAATTACGGCAACTTAAGTATAACAATGAGCGGAGATAAAGATAGTATAACACTTGGCCAGGCTGCTTACAATAATAAGCAATATGACAGGGCATTACAATTGTTTAGAGGTGTAGAAAGACATGATGCTTTTAATTCAGATGCAAAAAAATATGCAGGCTTGGCATATTTGCAGAAAGATGAGTACGATAGTGCCTTACTACAGTTTGAAGTCTTGGCAAACATGCAGCACTTATTTAGTAATCCCGGAGATTTTTTGAAAGCTGTAACTTTACTGGAAAGAAATAAGCCCGGCGATAAAACTGAAGCAAAAAAATTATTGCAGAAAGTAGTGAATGAAAGAGAAGCAGAAAATGACAAAGCTGCTGAATGGCTGAAGAAAATTTGAGTATTTTAAATCAATATAAATTCACTATAAAAAAAAATTATGGACCAAACTACTATTCAAACAATAATCCAGGGAGGCATTCTTGTTACTGTAATATATATAGCCGCAAAAACTACAGGTGGTGGATCCAAACCACAAGACCCTCCAGACCCGGATAAAAAATAGTGATTTGAATTTTTAATGTGCTTATCTTGAACAGCTTTAATATACAATGGGCAAAATACCATGCCTTGCAATTTTATTTTAAGAAGTAAAATCTTTATTTGTACAACATTATCGTTTTACTTTTTTAATTTTAAAGCAAATTCACAATGTCTTACAAAAGATGCAGTTATAGACAGTATATCTATAATTGAAAGTAACCTAACATTTACTCCTGCTAATAAATTAGAACGCTTTTACAATCTTAAAAATATCCTTGACAAATGCAATTCAAGGCATGACTCTGTTTATTCTAATGTTCTTCTAAAAATTGCACGTTACGAGGTTAATGTGAGTAAAAATTTTGCAACAAGTATAAATTATATAAATGCTTCAATAAAAATAAATAAGACTGGCAGACTTGGAAGTTCAAAATATTTTCTGGCGAAAAGTTATTATAGCATGGCCACAAACTATTATAAACTTTCATTGTTTGAAAAAGCTTTGCAATATTTTGATAGTACAATTTTAATTTTAAAAAATTCTTCAGATACAACTAACTACACGCTATATTCAAGACTTTATAAAGCATATCTTTTTTTTCAGATTGGCGATTATCAAAAAGCGGTAGAAGAAAGTACAAGCGGAATAGATTATGCTCTCAAGGAAAAAGATACTTCTACTTACCTGGAACTGCTAATCCAAAGGGCTCAATCATTTTATTATCAAGGCAACATTTCCCAATCACTTTCTGACGTTAATATACTAACCAGCATTTCAACAAAAAATAATTATTTGTATAAATTAGCTTCAGCTCTAAAAATTAAAGCATCCATTTTTGAAAAAAATCATGAATTTAAAAAGGCAGCTTCATTATTTAAGCGAACAATTTATATAAGAGTCCAAACAAAAGATACTGAACAAATAGCAAACGATTATATAGATTACGGAAACTTTTACCTTGATAGTTTAAATAACAATGAAAAAGCAAAACAATGTTATTTGCAAACAATTTATTATGGAAAAAAGATTCAAGATTCTACTTTACTTGCCAGAGCAAATACAAATATTGGAGAGTTGTATTTAAAGCAAAAAAACTATAAGTTATCTTCTCATTATTGTATTAAAGCACTTGCATATTTAAACATTCTAATTGATGATATTTATAAAAACCCTAGTTCAGATAAACTAAACACTGTCGAAACAAAAGAAATGGCTTTGGTAATAATGAATAATAAAGTAGAAACTTTACTAAAAATTTACCTAAGCAATAAAGACAATAGAACATTGTTTGCCTGTCTTCAAACAGCATTGGTTATGGACACACTCATTACAAAAATGCGTAACATGCAGTTAGGCAATGAGAGTAAATTATATTGGAGAAATTATACTCGTGATTTTTACACTAACGCCGTCGAAGCATGTTACTTAGATAACAACTCTGCTCTTGCTTTTTATTTCATTGAAAAAAGCCGCGCTGTTTTATTAAATGATAAGCTGAATGAATTAAGTGCATCCTCATATTTATCAATAGCAGATGCAGCGAAGCAGGATGACTACCAGGTTAAGATAATAGAGTTGGAGCAAAAACTTTCTGACTTGAACGGCTCTTCTGGGGAATATCAGGCTATACAATCAAAACTGCTTGATGTAAAAAACGATTTTGAACAATATGCAAAATCACTTGAAATAAAATATCCTGCTTATTATCAATATAAGTATGCTGATGATGTTTCAACATTGCCGCAACTTCAGTCCTATCTTAAAAAAAACAATCAAAGCTTTGTTCAATATTTTTTAGGTGATACAGTTACATACATTTTAGCTATTACTCCAGCATCAACAAAATTTATATGCCTTTCTCAAAAAGATTTTAAAAAAGAACAGCTTTCGAAATTTTTACAACTGTGTGCCGATAAAGAAATGCTGATGAGTCATTATGATGTATTTGCTTCTTTATCTAATTCAATTTATAAAACTATTTTCCAGCCGTTGAAATTGCCGCCTGGAAGATTAATTATTTGCTCAGATAACATTGTAATTCCGTTTGATGCTTTGTGTCTGGATAAAACAGGCAGAAATTTTTTGTTAAACAACTATAATTTTAGTTATGTATATTCTGTGCGTTCGTTAATAAAATCTTTTTATAATAAAGCAAATGCCAAAGGCAGCTTTATTGGTTTTGCGCCGGTGTCTTTTGCAACGTCTCTCAATGTACAGGATTTAAAAAATGCGGCTGATGCTTTGCAGGCTTCATCATCTTATTACAGTACCAAAAAACTATTCACGTATCAAAATGCAACGCGCAGCAATTTTTTTAAATATGCATGCAGTTATTCCATCACAAATATTTTTTCACATGCCCATGCAGATACAACCGACGAAGAACCTGTCTTATATATGCATGATTCGCTTATTCATTTATCAGAACTGCAGTTGTTAAATAATCCTGCAACAAAGCTGGTATTATTAAGTGCCTGCCAAACAAACGTAGGTAAAACTGCAACAGGCGAAGGCATTTATAGTTTGGCAAGAGGGTTTGCAACAGCAGGTATTCCGTCTGTTTCAGCAACATTATGGAAAGCGGATGAACAAACTATTTATACTATTTCAGAAAGGTTTAATCAATATTTATCAAAAGGAATGAACAAAGATGAAGCGTTGAAAAAAGCTAAATTATATTTTATTAATAGCAACACAGGCAACGATAAGTTATTACCCTATTACTGGGCAAACATGATCGTGATTGGTAATACTGATGCGATACAATTTCCAACAACGGGGAATAGCTATTTTTGGTGGTTTGCTGCGTGCATTGTTTTGTTTTTGTTTATAGCCTTAATAATTTTATGGAAAATTTTTCTAAAAGAAAAATGTTTCTAATCTCTTACCGAAGTAATTCATTCATAAATCAGCAATAAATTTATTTTATACTTCTTTATCTTTATTTCATTCAAACTATCTAAAAAAATCTATTAAAGTTTACTTAACTTGGTAGACTTTTTTAAGATGAAAAGCAAATACAGCATCTGCCCGCTTACTTCCGGTTTATTTTTTTATACCGTAAAATATTTTATTGCCTTAACAGCAGGAGTTTTAGTTAGTTTAAGCTGTTATAGCCAGTGTTTAGAAAGCAAATCTGCCTGGAACAAAATTATTAGTATTGATACAAATAAAACACTTGCTGATAAGCAGAAAATTTCAATATTAAACAACATCTTACAAAACGCACGCAACTGCAAATTTACAAACGATACATCCTACATACTTGCTTTAATAAAATTTAGTAATTATGAATTTAATGTAAATGAAAATTATAGCAATGCTATTGATAGCACTTTGTATGCTTTAAAAATAAATAACTCGCTAAGCACAAAAGGATCAGCGGTATTGAAAATCATGTCTTGTTATAATCTCGGTAATTTTTATGATCGTCGGCTCCTTTATAGACAGGCATTATATTATTATGACAGCGTAATAATTTTTTGCAATCAATATAACAAGTGTGATTCTTTTGAGATTAATGCGTTTGATAAAAGAGCGAATATTTTTTTCAGAATAGGTGATTATGAAAAAGCTGTAGAAGAAAGCAGCATCGGGATGAATGTTGCCTTAAAGCAAAATGACACGCATAACTATATTTTTTTATTAAACAGGAAAGCACAGTCTTCATACTTTGAAAATAATATACCGGAAGCGTTAAGCGATACATACAGAGCAATTTCTATAGTAAAGAAAAATAAAAATGAGTTGTTTGAGTTAGGCACTGCTTATAAAATATTAGGCTTGATTTATGAAAAAGAAAAGCGATTAGATTCTGCCCTATTTTATTATAAGCTTTGTGTTAAAACAAGAACGCTCACAGGAAAATCCTTTCAGATTGCAAGTGATTACAACGACCTTGGAAATTTTTATAAAAATGCTTTACGTTATACAATGGCAGCACAAAACTATAATAACGCATTGTTGTTTGCCGGTAAAATAGATGATTCATTAGCGAAGCATTTAAAGTTGGCAATGATTTATGGTAACCTTGGAGAGAACAGTTTGGTACAAAAAAAATTTAATGAAACTTCAAATTTTTTTCTAAGAAGTTTTTATTATTTGAATATAAATCTAAATAATAATATTCTGAATAACCCTGTAGTTGCCCAACTCAGCAATGTGATGAATAAAGATTTGGTAATAGGATTAATGAGTGATGTAACAGTACTGTTTCTGTCAGAGTTTAAAAAAACAAATCAAAAAAAATTTTTAGATGCCTGCGTTCATACTTCATTGCTTACAGATTCGGTAGTTACTAAAATAAGACATGAACTAATCGGTGAAAAAAGCAAACTATATTGGCGCAATAAAACAAGAACATTTTTTTCAAGTGCATTAGAGGCTTGTTATTTAGCGCATAATAATGCGCTTGCATTTTATTTTATGGAAAAAAGCCGTTCAGTTTTATTGAATGACAAGCTAAACGAGCTAAGTGCATCTTCAAGTTTACCAGAAACAGAATTATTAAGACAGGAAGATTTGCAAATAAAAATTTTAAAACTTCAGCAGGAACTTTCAGCGCTGACAAACACGTCCAACCAATACCAAATTGTTCAATCGCAACTATTGAACAGCAAAAAAGAATATGAACAATTTATTGCATCGCTTGAAAAGAATTACCCGGTTTACTATGAATATAAATATGCAGATAAAGCGCCTTCATTAAAAGATTTACAGCAATATCTTTCTAAAACAAATCAAAGTTTTGTGCATTATTTTTTAGATGATACAGCTACGTACATTTTAACAATAACCTCAGACAATTCGAAGCTTATTAAGCTTTCAGTAAGTGATTTCAATAAAGATGAACTTTCAGTTTTTTTGCAATTGTGTTCAAATAAGGATTTGCTTAATGCTAACTATATAAATTTTTCTCAATTGTCAAATTCAATTTATAAAAAAATTTTTCAGCAATTACAATTACCAAAAGGGCGTGTTGTTATTTGCATGGAGAATGCTGTAATTCCTTTAGAGGCTTTATGTACTGATGCAAAGGGAAAAAATTTTTTATTAAATGATTATAGTTTCAGTTATGTTTATTCAGCCCAATTTTTAATGAAACAATTTGATAACGTTGTTGCCAAAGGAAATTTTGTTGGCTATGCACCAGTTTTTTTTGACTCCTCATTTCATCTTTTAAAATTAAAAAGTGCCGCTGATGCTTTACATTCTGCTGCGGCTTATTATAAAAACACTAAGTTGTTTACATATACAAATGCAACAAAAAATAATTTCTTCAGGTACGCATCTTCTTATTCTATTATAACTATATTTTCTCACGCACATGCAGATGCAGGTAATAATGAACCTGTCTTGTACATGTATGATTCGCTGATTCATTTAAGTGAATTACAGTTGTTAAATAAACCTGCAACAAAATTGGTTTTATTAAGTGCTTGTGAAACCGACGTGGGCAAAGCTGCAATGGGCGAAGGCATTTATAGCCTGGCAAGAGGATTTGCAACTGCAGGCATTCCGTCTGTTTCAGCAACATTATGGAAAACTGATGAACAAACTATTTATGCTATTTCAGAAAAGTTTAATCAGTATTTATCTGAAGGTATGAATAAAGATGAAGCGCTGCAAAAAGCTAAATTATTCTTCATCCAAAACAATTCAGGCAATGATAAACTGCTCCCTTATTACTGGGCAAATATGATATTGATTGGTAACACTGATCCAATAAATCTCACGACAAGTTCTTCAAACCTTACTTGGCGCATCATTGCTTTTGGTATAATTATAATTCTGGCTGCAAATTTTATTTATACGAAAAAGAAAATTAAAAAGTTGGGGAAATATTAACTGCATTATAATTCAAGCAAAGCTTTGATAGGGTCTTTATTAAACAATAACAATTCAGGATTTTCAAGCAGCTCTTTTACACGTACTAAAAAGCTAACACTTTCTCTCCCGTCAATTATACGATGGTCATAGCTTAATGCAACGTACATCATTGGCTTAATTACCACCTGTCCGTTTATTGCCATTGGCCGCTCCTGTATCTTATGCATTCCAAGAATAGCACTTTGTGGAAGGTTAATTATGGGTGTACTCATCAAACTACCAAATACACCTCCATTGGTAATAGTAAATGTTCCGCCTTGCAAATCTTCTGCAGTTAGTTTGCTGTCTCTTGCTTTACCGGCAACCTCAATAACTTTCTTTTCTATATCGACCATGCTTAGGCTTTCAACATTGCGTATAACAGGCACTGTTAAACCACGCGGTGTACTAACAGCAATACTTATATCAGCATAATCATGAAACACCAATTCATCACCATCAATATATGCATTTACAAATGGCCATTCATTCAGAGCAATGGAACATGCTTTCGCAAAAAAACTCATGAAGCCAAGATTAACGCCATGTGCTTTGTTGAATGCATCTTTATATTGCTTGCGTATTTCCATAATGCGGCTCATGTCCACTTCGTTAAAAGTGGTGAGCATAGCTGTTGTATTCTTTGCTTCAACTAATCGTTTGCTGATGGTTTTTCGCAGGTTGCTCATACGTTCCCTGCGTTCGTTGCGGCTGTATAATTCCTGGTTGTTGAATGATTGTTTTGCAGGATGTGATAAGGCTTCAATTACATCCTGCTTTAATATTCTGCCATTGCTTCCTGTTGGTTTTATTTCTGACTGGTTTACTTTTTTATCAGCAATCATTGCATTTGCAAGTGGCGTTGCTTTTGGTTGCTGCACTTCGACTGCAAGTTGTTTGTTTTCAGTTTCCTGCTTTTGGTTTCCTGTTTCTGGTTGCTTAACTTCACCTGCTGATGATTGAGTTTTACTTTCTTCTGACTTCTGACTTCTGACTTCTGACTTCCCAACTGGCACTGCCACATTTGAATCAATCACCCCAACCACATCACCAATCTTTAAAACATCACCTTCTTTTGCAACCTGTTTTAATTCGCCTGCTTCTTCAGCATTTAATTCAAAAGTTGCTTTCTCACTTTCAAGCTCTGCAATCACTTCATCCCTCTTAACTAAATCCCCGGTATGCTTAACCCATTTCAACAATGTTACTTCGCTTATAGATTCGCCAACTGTCGGCACTTTTAATTCAATCATTCCTTTGCCCGCAGGCACGGCTTCGTTATTTTTTGATTCTGTTTTGGTTTCTTCTAATTTCACTTCTTCTTCAGGTTCATGTACAGTAATAATCTGCGGCCTGCTTAGCCCGTTTGATTTAGCAGGCTTATTTATAGTTTCAGATTGTACATTTTTAGATACGCCGGTTGACTGTTGACCGTTGACTGTTGACTGCTTAGCTTTCTCATCAATGTTGGCAAGCACAGCACCGATGTTTAAAGTGTCACCCTCCTTTGCAATAATCTTAATAACGCCACTTTGCTCAGCATTTACTTCTAAAGTTGCCTTCTCACTTTCTAATTCTGCAATTACATCATCGCGGTCAACATATTCACCATCTTTCTTTAGCCATTTTAATAATGTTACTTCACTTATAGATTCTCCTACAGTTGGAACTTTTATTTCAATCATTCTTAATTTCTGTTTATTATTTTTGATGGTGATTAGAACAAGCTAAAGTAATAAGCGTTGATTAAATGCTAAATGCTGTTTCAATAATTTGTGTCTGTTCCTGCGTATGTACTTTCATATAGCCGCTGGCTGTAGAAGCGCTGGCACTTCTGCTTATTATGCCATAATTGATTGCCTTTAAATTCATTTGCAAAAAAGATGCTGCCCCCATATTTAAAGGCTCTTCCTGTACCCAAAACCATATTGCTTTATTATACTTTTTATAGAGTTCGCTTAATTGTTTTACAGGTAATGGATATACCTGTTCCAAACGGATTAATGCAACATCATTGCGGTTCTCTTTTTGCTTTTTTTCCGCCAGTTCAAAGTATAATTTGCCTGTACAGAACAACACTTTTTTAATTTGTGATACATTAGCAACATTTACATCATCAATCACTTCTTTAAAACTATCATTGGTAAATTCTTCAAGCTTACTATAACTGCCGGGGTAACGCAAGTAAGCTTTTGGTGAAAAATTAATTAATGGTTTCCTGAATTCCCATTTTAATTGCCTTCTTAAAGCATGAAATAAATTAGCTGCTGTTGTAATGTTTGTTATAACAAGATTTAATTGTGCGCATAATTGTAAATATCGTTCTATGCGTGCACTGCTATGCTCTGGCCCCTGGCCTTCATAACCATGAGGCAATAACATAACAATACCATTCATGCGAGTCCATTTTTGTTCGCCGCCTGCAATAAACTGGTCAATCATCGTTTGTGCTCCGTTACTAAAATCACCAAACTGCGCCTCCCATAAAACCAATGCGTTTGGGTTTGCCAAAGCATAACCATATTCAAAACCTAACACACCATATTCGCTTAATAAAGAATTATAAATACGAAACTTTTGCTGGTTATCTTTAAAGTGGTCTAACCTGTTATATTCTTTATCGGTATTCTCATCGCGCAATACGGCATGACGATGACTGAATGTACCACGCTTAACATCCTGGCCGCTCATGCGCACAATATTTCCTTCAAGCAATAATGATGCGTAAGCTAATAATTCGCCTGTTGCCCAATCTATCTTATGTTCTGTATCAAATAATTTTATTTTATCCTGTAATAATTTTTCTATTTTTTTTAATGGCTGAAATTCCTGCGGCCATGTCATCAAGCCTTTAAATAATTCTTTTAATTCTTCTTCTTTAATTGATGTATCCGGCGATGAAACGAAATCTTCCGGTGTTGCTTTACGCAAGCTGCGCCACCATTTTTCAGGCTCCTGATATTTGTAAGGTAATGGATGTTGCTTTACTTCATCTAAACGCTCCTGCAAATCATTCCAGAATTTTGTTTCCATGTTATGAGCAAGTTCCTGTGCATCCGGCTCTCCATGTTCTTTTAAATAAGTTGTATAAACCTCACGCGGGTTTGGATGGTCTTCAATCAGCTTATACATGTGCGGCTGCGTATATTTTGGGTCATCACCTTCATTATGCCCATGCTTGCGATAACAAACCATATCAATAAAAACATCCTGGTTAAAACGCTGACGGTAACGCGTTGCAATGTCAACACATTTAACAACAGCTTCAGGGTCATCACCATTAACATGAAATACCGGCGCCTGTATTGAAGCCGCCAATGAAGTGCAGTAATCAGAGCTTCTTGCATCATCAAAATCTGTTGTAAAACCAATCTGATTATTGATTACAAAATGAATGGTGCCACCTGTAAAATAACCCTGCAGATCACTCATCTGAATCACTTCATATACAATTCCCTGGCCTGCTAAAGATGCATCACCATGAATAAGTATAGGAAGTATTTTATTAAAATCGCTGTTATAAATAAGGTCAGCTTTCGCCCTTGCAAAACCAACCACAACCGGGTCAACAGCTTCAAGATGCGATGGATTAGGCATTAATTTAAGATGCACCGTTTTGCCATCTTTTGCGCTCACATCACTGCCAAAACCCATGTGGTATTTAACATCGCCGCTGCCCATTGTCTGGTCAAGCTTGGCAGTACCTTCAAACTCACTGAATATTTGTTCGTACGTTTTGCCGATAATATTTGCAAGCACATTTAACCTGCCGCGATGCGCCATTCCAATCACCACTTCTTCAACGCCATTGTCTGCGCCTGTTTGTATAATAGCATCTAACGCAGGTATTGTTGTTTCACCACCTTCAAGCGAAAACCGCTTCTGCCCAACATATTTTTTCTGCAAAAATTCTTCAAACATCACACCCTGGTTCAGCTTCTCAAGAATTCTTTTCTTTGTTTCGATAGGAAGCGCATAAGTGAATTTTTTTTCAACTTCATTCGTTAACCATTCGATTTGTTTTTGATCACTGATGTATTTAAACTCGATGCCAACATGCGATGCGTAACATGCTTTTAAATGGTCAAGGATATTTTTAAGTGTTGTTTTGCCGAGACCGAGCAGGTTACCTGCTTCAAAAGTTTTATCAAAATCAGCTTCACTTAAACCAAAAAAAGAAAGTTCAAGGCTTGCGCCACGATTTTTGCGCTTACGTATAGGATTAGTATCTGCAATTAAATGACCTTTATTCCGGTAACCAAGAATCAAACGATACACCCGTATTTCTTTCATCCAATCCGTTGTATCAGCAGCATCTGCCGTCCGTTTTCCCAAAACTTCAACACCATTGGTATGCTTGCCATTTAAACTTCCGTTTGCATTGATAACTGCAAAATCAAATCCCTCAAAAAATTTTTTTAATTCGGTATCAACACTGTTTGGGTCTTTTACAAAATCCTGGTACAGGTTTTCAATATAAGCGGGATGCGAATTTGTTATGTAAGAAAAATCCTTCATCTGGACAATTTATCGTAAAAATTAACTATGCAAATATCGTTTATTTTACAGGCAGAAATAATTATTTCGAAGTGAAAAGAGTGGTTAAAGAATTCAAAATTTAAAATTCCGCATGACGCAGTATCAAATTTGAAAGCAGTTTTTTGCAATTTAAAAACCGAATTCCTTATCTTTACCGCCCGAAATTTAAGTTATGGCAAATCATAAAGCTACAAAGAAGGATGCAAGACAAGCTGCAAAACGCAGGGAGCGTAATAAATACTACGGCAAAACAACACGTAATGCTATACGCGATTTGAAAGCTAACACAGATGAAAAAGCTTATGGTGAAAGTTTGCCTTCAGTGATTTCTATGATTGATAAGCTTGCAAAAAAAGGAGTAATACATAAAAATAAAGCGGGCAACTTGAAAAGAAAATTATCGAAGAAACCTGTAGTAACAGCATAATAGCTTTAGGTCTATTAAAATAATTCCTCCGTTTAACGGGGGATTTTTATTTGTACCAATTGATGTTTGCCATTACATTTAATCATGCAAAAAACTTGTCTTCTTATTTTAATATTGATGTATGTAATCAATACAAATTCACAAAACTTAATAACTCCGTTTGAAAAAAGTAAGAGTAAACAATCAGCAACTTATTTTGAATGCATTGCTTATTATAAAGCACTTTTTAAATCATATTCATCATTAAAAATATTAACCGGTGATACAACGGATGCAGGTTATCCATTGAATCTTGTTTTATTTTCTAGTGATAAGAATTTTAATGTTGATGCGTGGCATAAGCAGCACAAGATTGTTATCTTAATCAACAATGGTATTCATCCCGGTGAGCCGGATGGTATTGATGCCAGCATGATGTTGCTGCGCGATTTAGCAAATGGGAAAATAAAAGCACCTCATAATGTTGTGCTGGCTGTAATTCCCGTTTATAATATTGGTGGAAGTTTAAACAGGAACAACACTTCAAGAGTAAATCAAAATGGTCCTGACAGTTATGGCTTTCGTGGTAATGCAGAGAACCTTGACCTGAACCGTGATTTCATTAAAGCTGATTCTAAAAATGCGTTTGCGTTTGAAAAACTCTTTCATCTTTTAAACCCGGATATTTTTATTGATAATCATGTAAGCGATGGTGCAGATTATCAACACACAATGACGATGCTTACAACACAGCATAATAAATTGGAAGGAGCAATCGGTGAATTTTTAGATGATGTTTTTGACCCGGCTCTATATAGCGGCATGAAAGAAAAGAACTGGCAGATGTGCCCGTATGTAAATTTTGAAGAAAGCAATTTGCAGCAAGGCTGGACTGCATTTTATGATCCGCCGAGGTATAGCAGCGGTTACGCATCTTTATTTGAAACAATTGCCTTTGTGCCGGAAACGCACATGCTGAAACCTTTTGCTGACCGTGTGAAAAGTACTTATGCTTTTATGCAAACAGTTATTGAACAGGCATCAAAATTTGCTGATGATATTATTAAGAAAAGAAAGGCTTCGATTGACTCAATTAAACAACAGCAAACATTTGCTTTAAGCTGGAAGGTTGATTCATCAAAGGTTGAATATGTTGATTTTAAAGGTTATGATACTTCTATGAAAATAAGTGATGTTACAGGCTTGCCGCGATATTATTACAATCATTCAAAACCTTTTGAAAAGCAGGTTAAGTTTTATAATACTTATGTGCCTTTTGTCAGCGTACAAAAACCAACCGCGTATATAATTCCGCATGGATGGCATGAAGTGATTGAGCGTTTGAATTTAAATAAGGTAATCATGCATCAGCTTAAAAATGATACAACGATTTATGTTGAATATTATACAGTTGATAATTATAAGAGCATTGCAAAGCCTTATGAAAAACATCACCGCAATTATGATATTCAGTTAACAACAAAACAAGATTCAACACAATTTTTAAAAGGTGATTATCTCATCTATACTAACCAAAATGCAAACCGTTACATTGTTGAAACCTTGGAGCCGTTAGCCGATGACAGTTATTTTAGCTGGAACTTTTTTGATGCAGTGTTGCAGCGCAAAGAATTTTACAGCGACTACAGGTGGGAAGATGTTGCAGCGGATTATTTAAAACAACATGCTGATATACGCAATCAATTAAAAGAAAAGAAAAAAACGGATACAGCGTTTGCTGCTTCTGTAGATCAGCAATTGTATTTTGTTTATACGCACTCACCTTACAGCGAGCCGGTTTACATGCGCATCCCGGTTTTTAAAATTAAGTAAGTTTATAAAGCACAAACTTCGCAGAGTTTGCTTTGTTAGTCAAAAACCTGTAAACTGTAACCGGCAAAAGGTTTTTGTTAACCGGCAGTTTGTAAAATACACCCGGCATCTTATAAATCGCAACCGGCAGAAGGTTTTTACTAACCGACACCTTGTAAACCGCGTCCGGCAGAAGGTTTATTGTATCCGGCAGCTTGTAAACTGCAACCGGTGGAAGGTTTTTGCTAACGGATACCTTATAAACAGCAAATGAAAGTAGGTTTTTCTAAACCGAAACCCTGTAAAACGTAACTGGCAGAAGGTTTTGCTGATAAAAATTAAAAAGATGAGCGGCTACAGGATTCCATTGAAAAACACGGTGAAGGTTTTGTGTGTTGCGTTGTGCCGTATTTACAATGTATAGCCCGTACTAAAGCTGATAGATAGATGAACGATGAGAGCCCCCAAAATAAAACAAAAAAAATCCCTCCTGTTACAAAGGAGGGACACAACTAAAACCACTATGCCAGGCAATCATTAATCCGGCTTTTTACCATCTAAAAAAGTGTTGATGGTAGAGATTTGTGTTTTATTATTCTCGTCTTTTTTTACGGAAACTTTGCTGTAAAAATCTTCAGCACTTGTAAACCTGTTTCCAAACTGTTCAAGATTACGGCGCACATAAGCAGGCACATTTTCATACTCGCCGCTTGTATCAGCCGTATTCATATTAAAAGAAAGATTGCGCAGCTTGGCAATGCGTTCATCTGCACGGCGTTTCTGTTCTTCTTCCTCATCATTCGCAGGCAAATTGAAAACCGCAGCCGGCGCGGGTTTTGTAGGCGCGACATCTTCTTTAATCACGAGGTCAAACACCATTGGCTCTTCTTCAAACAAAATCTTGGGCTGTTCTTTTTTAATTTCAGGTTCCGGCGTTTCAGTATGCATTGCATAAATAGTTGCCGGCTTACTTAAAATGTTTGGAGTTGGCTTCTTCTCTGCTGTTTTTTCTTCGTAACGTATGTTAAGAATTGAAGGCACTTCCTCTTCCTCATAAATGCTTGCTGGCTCAACTTCTTTCACTTCTTCTTTCATCACCGGCTCAATTATCAACACTTCTTCCTTTGCTTCAGGCATCTGCAATTCATACACTGTTTCTTCTTCTTTAACAGTTTCAATAACAACCGGCACTTCCACTTTCATAACCGGAATTTCAACAAAAGGTTCAGACATTGTTGGCGCATATTCATCCACCTTTTCTTCTTTAAAAGGCAAATGCGGTTGCTCATACATTTTCTTTTCTTCACCATCAATGCCCAGCGTCATTACAATCTTTTCTTCTTTTGGCTTCTCCATTTTCTTTGCAGGCATTGTTTCCCTGTGCAAAGCCGCAACAGGGTCTTTTTGTTCAAAGCCGGTTGCTATTAATGTGATACCAATTTTTTGATCGAGTGATGCATCGTAACCCATACCAACAATCACATCAGTTAACTCGCCAGCCTGCATGCGTAGGTAACTGTTGATGATTTCAAGTTCATCCATCGTGCATTCAAACTCACCTTCTGCACTGTTGATGTTGATGAGAATCCATTTAGCGCCGCGTATATCATTATCATTTAGCAACGGTGAATTCAATGCTTCTTCAATTGCTTTCTGTGCGCGGTTTTCGCCTTCCACAGCGGAGCTTCCAAGAATAGCAACGCCACCATTTTTCATAACGGTGCATACATCAGCAAAGTCAACAATAACATGTCCGCGGCTGTTGATAATATCGGTGATACATTTAGCCGCAGTTGCCAAAACGTTATCCGCTTTGTTGAAGGCTTCCTTCATTTTTAGATTACCATATTGCATACGCAACTTATCATTGCTAATGATGAGCAACGTATCAACATAAGGCTGCAATCTTTTTATACCATCTTCAGCCTGCAACAACCTGCGTGGACCTTCAAAGCCAAACGGCGTTGTAACAATACCCACTGTTAATATGTTCATCTCACGGCAAACCTGCGCAATAATTGGTGCGCCGCCGGTGCCTGTACCGCCGCCCATGCCTGCACATATAAACGCCATCTTGGTATTCACTTCAAGAATGCGGCGGATTTCTTCCAGGCTCTCTTCCGTTGCATTTTTGCCTACTTCAGGGTTTGCACCTGCACCCAAACCTTGTGTAAGATGCGGACCAAGCTGCACCTTGTTTGGAATAGTACTTTGCTCCAATGCTTTCGCATCTGTATTGCAGATAATGAAGTCTGTGCCTTCAATATTTTGAGCATACATATAATTAACGGCATTACTGCCGCCGCCGCCAACGCCAAGCACTTTTATTATTGATGATTTTTGCTTTGGCAAATCAAACTGTATCATAGAAATTAATTTTTGTGGTTAGTAAGTATTTGAATTTATGGTTGGTTATCTTATTTCTTTATCGCCTTCTTCTTTAAACATATCAATCAGGCTGTCTTTAAATTTATCCCAGAAATTGTTTAAGCCTTTTGTGCGTGCTGCCATGTTTATCTTTGGCTTCTTCTCTTCTTTAACAGGCGTTTTTGTTTCATCTTTTTTCAGCACTTCAGGTACTTCAACTTTCTTAAATTTATTGTCGAACTCTTTGCGCTTATGTTCATAATCATTATAACCTTTTAATATCAAACCAATACAGGTTGCATACATTGGCTTCTTTAATTCGTCAATATGATTTGGTGCAAGATGTTCATTAGGATAACCGATGCGTGCATTAATACCGGTGCAATATTCAGTAAGCTGGATAAGATGTTTTAACTGCGAACCGCCGCCGGTTAATATAACACCGCCATTCAACGCACGTGCATCCAAACCAATTTGTTTGATATGATACGTAACGAAATCAAGTATCTCGCTCATTCTTGCCTGTATTATAGATGCAAGATTTTTTACGCTGATTTCTTTTGGCGCCATTCCTTTTAAACCAGGAATAGTGATGAATGCATTTGCCTTTGCTTCATCGGCCAATGCAGTTCCGAACTGAACCTTCATTGCTTCTGCCTGGCCTTTTAATACACCCAAACCCATACGTATATCATTCGTAATATTTTCACCACCAAACGGAATTACCGCAGTGTGTTTTAATATGCCATCATAAAAAACAGCAAGGTCACTTGTACCGCCACCAATGTCAAGAATAGCAACACCAGCCTCCATATCAATCTCACTCATTACCGCACTTGCTGATGCGAGGGGTTGCAATGCGAGGTCTTTTGTTTTTAAACCACTTCTATCAACAGCACGATAGATATTTTTTATCGCATTTCTGTCGCCGGTTATGATGTGAAAGTTTGCACCAACTTTTACTCCGTTCATACCAATCGGGTCTTTGATGTTCTGGTAATTATCAACATGAAAATCCTGTGGTATCACATCAATAATCTGGTCACCCGCCGGTATAAAAGTCTTGCGTTGATTTTCTATCAGCTGGTCAATTTCCCAACGTTCAATTTCAACATCAGGATTTTGCCGAACAATGTCGCCACGTGTTTGCAAACTCTTGATATGATGGCCGGCAACGCCTACATACACATCTTTAATTTCAAGGTCAGGGTTGCTTTTCGCACAGCTTGCCAACGCCATTTGAATCGCTTTAATAGTTTGGTCAATGTTCAGCACCTGGCCATGCTGTACGCCGTTGCTATCGGCTCGACCAAACCCAAGAATTTCAAGTTTGCCGTATTCATTTTTTCTGCCGGCAATCGCAGCAATTTTTGTTGTGCCTATATCAAGCCCAACAATAATCGGCATTCCTGTTTCATCGTAAACAGGTTTTGAAATGCCGTTTAAATTCTGATTCATAGTGATGTTTTAGTTGTTGTTTATAGAAAAAAGTTATTAGTTAATTGTTATCGATTAATGCTTCTTCATTACTGCTTTCGGCTTCTTTGCACCTGCCTTTTTATTTTTTACTGATTGATTCCTTACCATTGGTTTTGCTTTCTTCTTATTAATAATTTTTGTTTTATTTTTTGTTGATGCCGTTGCTGTTTTTTTAGTTACATGTTTAACTGATAGAATTTTTATTGAATCAACATTCAGCTTTGGAATCGGCGCTGAATATGTTGTATCATTTAAAAGAGTACTCAGTTTTGTATCTGCCTGTTTTAATTGCTTCATTGCTTTTACCGTATCAGAAATTGTATAGCCTTCACCTCTTTTTACCGCTACAACCTGTCCTTCATATTGCACATCAATCACGCTGTATTTTTCAAAACCGACTTTATTAAAAACCTGCTTATAGAAAGCAATCAGTTTAGTAAATTTTTCATTCAAACTATCTGCGTTGCCAATTCTTATAATCTGGTTTCCGACAACCGGTGTTATTTCATAAGTGCCTTGTTGTGTTATATTAACTTCTGCAGTTTGCTGGCTTAAAAAATTGTTGGCATTAATATATTGCGCTAATGTTTTTACATCATTTAACACTGAGCTATCCGGCTTTGCTAATATTTTTTTATCGGATGGAAATGACGTGAACACAATTAATCTTGCTGTTGCATTTTCATTCACCGGCAAACGTAAACCTGTACTATCTATGTAAAATGAATTACCCGAAAGCGTAAAAACTCTTGCAACCGGTTCACGTTCAGAAATATTTACATGCAATGTTTGATGATTATCAAAAAACAATTGCGCATCTTTTATCCATGCATTATGTTCAAGCTGGTCTTCTGTTTTTCTTAAATTGATATCGTCCAGAGTTTCACCTGCACGGATTCCATTCTGATTTAATATATCAAGTATATCTGCTTTCTTAATAAAAATATTTTGAGTGGCATCATCAATTTTTATATCAATAGCAGTACATGCTTTAGCGCTTTTTGCTTTAATGGCTGACACCAGCAACACCACACAGCACAAGCCAAGCACTGACCAACCGATTGTTTTTATTTTAGTTTTTACACTCATTTGTTACTGCATTAAAATGTTTTTCACCGGTTCAACTAATGCATCAATATCGCCTGCGCCACACATCACTAATAATTTGGGCTTGTATAATTTCACCCAATCCAGCATAGCATTTTTATCAAGAATTTGTTTTTGCGGCAGCTCCATTTTTTTTAAAACCAATTCACTTGTCACTCCTTCCATCGGCACTTCACGTGCAGGATAAATTGGTAACAATATCACTTCATCAGCCATATCCAAACTATTTGCAAACTCGTCTGCAAAATCATTGGTGCGGCTATATAAATGTGGTTGAAAAATCACGGTTAACTTATCATCATACAAACTTCTAACACCGCTCAATAATGCTCTTATTTCTGCCGGATGATGCGCATAATCGTCAATCAGCAAATGCTTACTATTCTTCAATACATATTCAAACCTTCTGTAAACACCTTTAAAATTTTTGATGGCTTTTTTAATCTTATCATCATCAATCTTCAAATATTTTGCTACTGTTATCGCAGCAATGCTGTTCTCAATATTGTGCAAACCACCCATGTGCAATTCAACATTATCCAGCTTCCAGTTTTTTCCAACAACATCATATTTATAAGAACCGTTCTCCACTTCAATTTCATTAGCATACACATCAGCAGCTTCGTTGTCATAAGCATAACTATAATGCGTTGATGCATTCAAATCCTTGCTTCTTCTCAATCCGCATTTAGAAACCAGGCAACCATTGTCTTTTATCTTCTTTGAAAAATCAACAAATGCATTTTCTAATTCAACAACAGAACCATATATATCAAGATGGTCTGCATCCATTGCCGTTATCACTTCCACATCAGGTGAAAGCTTTAAAAAACTCCTGTCATATTCATCAGCTTCAATCACCGAAACATTGTTTTCACTTGCCCAAAAATTAGTTTTATAATTCGCTGAAACGCCACCAAGAAAGGCATTGCAACCATAACCACTGTCACGAAGCACGTGTGCTATCATCGTGGTTACGGTTGTTTTGCCATGTGTTCCCCCTACGCATATATTGAACGAACTTTCAGTTATCCATTGCAGCACATCGCTACGCTTTACAACGGTATAATTATTCTCTTTATAGTAAACCAGTTCTTCGTTGTCTGAAGGAATTGCAGGCGTATAAACAACCACATCAACATCTTTCGGAATCATATTTATGTCTTCTTCAAAATGCACATCAATGCCTTCATTTTCCAATTCACGCGTTAATGATGTGATTGTTTTATCATAGCCACTTACACTTGCATCAAGACTTTTAAAATATCTTGCAAGCGCACTCATGCCGATGCCGCCAATGCCTATGAAATAAATTTTTTGTATGGTTGATAATTTATTCACCTATACTTTTCAGAATTGCTTCTGCTATTTTTTTATCAGCATCTTTTACTGCAAATGCTGCTATGTTGGTTGATAATTTTTCCTGTTTGATTTTATCTTTTGCAAGACTTGTTATCTCGCCAAACAACCATGCATTAACCGAATCATCTTTAATCATGATTGCCGCATCACGTTCTACCAAATACCTTGCATTCACTGTTTGATGGTCTTCTGCCGCATGTGGAAATGGAACAAAAATCACGGGCTTCTTTGCCACGCATAATTCAGCAACTGCCATAGCACCTGCCCGTGATACAACAATATCGGCAGCTGCATAGGCTTTATCCATATCATTTATAAAATCGTCAGCCCACACATTTGCGTGTGCTTTTGCTCTTTGCAAATATGCTGCAGCGGTTGACTTTCCCGTTTGCCATATCAACTGAAGATTTAATGATTTAAACTCACCAATATGTTGTGAAATCACATCATTAATACTTCTTGCACCAAGGCTTCCGCCAAGTATTAATATGGTTGGTTTATGATGTTCCAATCCAAAAAAATTCAAAGCATCTTCTTTACTTACAGAACTATTTACAATGCTTTTGCGAACCGGATTTCCGGTATTTAAAATTTTATCTGAAGGAAAAAATTTATTCATGCCTTCACTTGCCACAAAAATTTCAGTGGCATGTTTACCAAGCATGATATTGCTCTTACCTGCAAACGAATTGCTTTCATGAATAAAAGTTTTGATACCTTTTTTTTGAGCCAGCTTCAACACAGGAAAGCTTGAATAACCTCCAACACCAATCGCCGCATCTGGCTTGAATGCATTGAAAATTGTTCTTACCTGGAAAAAACTTTTAATCAGCTTAAACGGTAGCCAGAAATTTTTTATCAAAGAACTTCTTTCGTAACCTGCTATATCAAGACCTTTAATTTCATAACCAGCCTGCGGTACTTTATCCATCTCCATTTTTCCAATCGCACCAACAAACAAAAATTCTGTTTGCGGCTGCAATTCTTTTATCGCATTCGCAATTGCAATCGCCGGAAAAATATGTCCGCCTGTTCCGCCACCAGCTACTATGATTTTCTTAGCACTCATTAATTTTTCTGCTCTGGTTTTACTTTTCTTTTTAAATCATCTACTTCTACCAACGTTACTTTAGGTTGCGGATTTAACTCCTTTCCTTCGGGTAAATCTGTTGATGCTCTTTCAATATTTCTTGCTACACTTAATATAATTCCGATGGATGCACAGGTGAATAAAAATGAACTTCCGCCCATACTAACCAATGGCAGCGTAACACCTGTAACAGGTATAAGATTTACACCCACTGCCATGTTTGCAATAGCTTGAATCACTAATGTGAAACTCAAGCCCAGAGCAAGAAAAGCGCCAAATGCATACGGACATTTTCGAAACAATCGAATACATCGAAATAAAAAAACGAGGTATAAAAAGATGATGAATAAGCCACCAAATAAACCGTATTCTTCTATGATGATTGGATAGATAGAATCGTTATATGCCTGCGGTAAATAATTTTTTTGCTTGCTGTTACCGGGACCAAGTCCGAATAAAATTCCGCCGTTTGCAATGGCAATATTTTGTTGCTGCACCTGGTACGGAATGTCCTCATTCTTTGCATACATAAAATCCTGTGTGCGCTGAACCCATGTTCCAAATCTGCCCATTGATGTTAGTGATGATGCCACGTTGTGCTTGCTTGTTGTTGCATTGTCATCATCTTTTGCATTGCTATTATAAGTTGATACAGCAACAGCAACAATCAGCATAACAGGAATTGCTGCAATGCCAAACACCAATAATATATGTTTAGTGCTTACGCGACCAATAAACATCAACAACAAAGAAGTCATGCCCGTTAATAATGCGGTTGAAAGATTGGCTGGCATTATCAATACACAAACAATTCCAACGGGAATTATCAAAGGCAAAAAACCTTTCTTAAAATCTTTAATGTCATTTTGCTTGCGGCTTAATTGCCTTGCGATATACATGAACAATGCAAGCCGCGCTAGGTCACTGGTTTGAATGGTAAGATTAAGAACGGGCAGTTTAATCCAGCGGCTTGCATCATTCACTTCCACACCAAAAAATAATGTATAAATTAAAAGTGGAATTGATATAAGATATAACCACAATGACACCCTTGAATAGATTGTATAGTTAACACGGTGCATGAAGTAAATAACCAGAACGCCGACAACGATGAACGCAAATTGCTTGAACAGATACATCGTGTTGTTGCCATCATAATATTTATAAGCAAGTGAACTTGTGGCACTGTACACAATCAGCAATGATGTTATGGCAAGCAATACCACAATGCTCCAAATGAATTTATCACCGGTTGCCTTCTTCACCATATTTCTATGGATGTCCTGTGCCGCATTTAATTGCGAAAACAACTGGTCTTTAAAAGTGGTTATCATATAAACATTATCTTATAAATCCTTCACTGCATTTTTAAATTGCGTTCCCCTGTCTTCATAATTTTTAAACAAATCAAAGCTTGCACAAGCTGGGCTTAACAATACAACATCACCTTTTATGGCAAGCTTAAAACAAGCCTTTACTGCATCTTCCGCATTGTTTGTATCAACAACATTTTCAACTTTATTATCGAATACCAAATGAATTTTTGCATTATCAATGCCGAGGCAAACAATGGCTTTCACTTTATCTTTTACAAGCCCTTCAATCAAGCTATAATCATTGCCTTTATCAAGCCCGCCAAGAATTAACACCACCGGCTTCTGCATACTTTCGAGTGCAAACCATGTACTGTTCATGTTGGTGGCTTTACTATCATTAATAAACTCAACGCCACGCACCATTGCCACAAATTCCATCCTGTGTTCAAGGCTTTTAAAATCATTTATTGCCTCACGGATTTTTTCCTTGCGTATGCCCATTGTTGCCGCCGCAATGCCCGCTGCCATTGTGTTGTATTGATTATGTTTTCCCTTCAATGCAAAGTCATAAATACTCATGCTGATGCGTTCTTCGCGTACACGCAACATCATGTTGCTGCCTTTTATGTAGCCGCCGTTGGTTGGTTCGTATTGCATAGAGAATGGTAATAAGTTGGTGTGTAATGTTGTTTGCTGCAGTTTATTTTTTATCGCTTCATCATCTGCGTTATAGATAAAGTAATCGTTCGTTGTTGCGTTTTGTATGATGCGGAATTTGCTGTTGATATAGTTTTCAAATTTGTATTCGTAACGGTCGAGATGGTCTTCGGTTATATTTAATAAAAGAGAAATATCAGCTCTAAAATCTTTTATATCATCTAATTGAAAAGAACTTATTTCAGCCACATATAAAGGCTTCGGATTTTCCGCAATCTGTTTAGCGAATGAATAGCCGATGTTGCCAACAATTGCGCAACTCATACCTGCATTTTTGCAGATATGATATATTAAAGATGTGGTTGTACTCTTACCATTACTGCCTGTGATGGCTATGATTTTGCTTTCACCTTTAAAGCGATAAGCCAGCTCTATTTCGCTGATGATTGGAATTTGTTTTGCACGAATGGATTTTACCATTTCGTTCTTTTCCGGTATGCCGGGGCTCTTAACTATTTCAGTTGCGCTGAAAATTTTATCTGCTGTGTGTCCGCCTTCTTCAAATTCAATTTTATGTTCACTTAATTCAGATTTATATTTTTGACTGATAACACCGCCATCACTTAAAAACACATCATAACCTTGCTGCATGC